>JAFGON010000050.1 GCA_016926475.1 candidate division WOR-3 bacterium
ATCCTGACATGGAAGAAATTTTCAAAGCTGCTTCGCAATTCGGCAAGATATACTCCATTGTAGGAGGTTTGCACGGATTTGATCGTTTTGAGCTTTTCAAAAATTTAAGCTTTATATGCCCCACTCATTGCACACGGCATAGGGAAATGATAAAAAAAATGTACCCTCAAAAATACATAGAGGGGGGAGTTGGAAAGTCATTTGAAATATAGAGAACCAAAAAGAATATTTTTTAATCTTACCGAATGGAGGCCGAATGAAAATTAGTTCTGTCGCTGAAATGCGCTCTCTTGATGAAAAGGCGGTTTCAATTTATGGGATACCCCAGGAAATCCTGATGGAAAATGCCGGTCATGCAGCCTATTCGGTAATACAGAATGAATTCGGTGTTGAGGGTAAAAGATTTATGGTTTTATGCGGCACGGGTAATAACGGAGGTGACGGACTTGTAGTGGCAAGGAAGCTGTATTCTTCTGGAGGAGATGTCAAAGTCTTGGTAGTGGGTGAAATTTCCAAATTTAAAGGGGCGGGAAAGAAAAACTTAGAAATCATCAGAAAGCTAAATATTGAAATTATTACCATTGTTGAACCATCTCCAATTATTGATTTGATAAAGAACTCGGACTCGCTCATAGATGCAATATTCGGAACTGGTCTCGACAGGCAGGTAGATGGCTTGCACAAAGAAATAATCAATATAATCAGGTCTAGCGGCAAAAAAGTGTTTTCGCTCGACATACCTTCGGGTATAAACGGTGACACAGGCCAAGTAATGGAAACGGCTGTTAGAGCTGATTTTACAGTAACATTCGGCCTTCCAAAAATCGGAAATATCATGCATCCCGGATTTGATCATTGTGGCAAGATCTACGTCTCTCATATATCTTTTCCCCCCGAATTACATGGAGCAGAATATATAAAAATCTCGACAAACGATCCGGTGGTTTTACCTAAGAGGGAGAGTAATTCGCACAAGGGGGATTTCGGTAAAACACTTTTTATAGCCGGTTCGTCAAAATATCTTGGAGCTCCATATTTATCTGCAATGTCTTTTCTCAAATCTGGTGGTGGGCTTTCTTTTTTGGCGACTCCCGAAAGCGTTGCGCCCTTTATCGGGATGAAAGGCGCCGAAATAGTTTTAATCCCTCAAAAGCAGACATCATCTGGAAGTCTGTCTCTTGAGAATGAGAAAGAATTGATAGAATTTTCCGACAAAGTGGATTTTGTCGTCGCCGGGCCTGGATTATCTTTGGACGATGAGACCAAGAAACTAGTCAAAAAAATCGTAAATAAAATTGAAAAACCCCTACTATTAGACGGGGACGGTTTGACTGCTTTAACTGAAGACCTAAGTGTTTTGCAAGAGCGGAAATTTCCGACAATTCTCACCCCTCACACAGGAGAAATGGCGAGATTGGCGAAAGTCGACGTCGAATTTGTGGAGAAGAACAAAATTCAAATTCTTAATAAATTGACAAAAGAACTGAACTCTACAATTGTGCTAAAAGGAGCACATTCTTTGATTGGATTTTCTGACGGTAGGATTTTTATAAATCTCAGCGGAAACCCAGGCATGGCGACCGCGGGTAGTGGCGATGTTCTGACCGGAGTTATTTCCGCAATGCATGGTCTCGGTTTTGATGTCGAAAAATCTGTCCGAACCGGAGTATATGTTCACGGTTGCGCGGGAGACCTCGCCGCAGAAGCAGTCGGTGAGGATGGAATGCTGTCAGGTGATATTATGGAATATTTGCCTGAGAGTTTAAAAATACTCAGAGAAAACTACAAATCTGTTATCCAGAACTACTCGGGTAAATTAGCACTTGTTTGATTTTTTTTAAAAAAATTCTGTCCTAAATAAATTTGGGAAGTCTTGAGAAAATTGCAAATTACAGCGACTTTCCCATAAGGGAGGGAAAAAATGTTAAAACTAAAAAATAAGTTTATTTTTGCGCCTATTAAAACAGGTTACAGTTCTGAAGACGGGGTTGTAAGCGAAAGGCATTTAGCTTTTTATGGTATCAGATCCAAATTTCTCGGAGCCGTCATTCCCGAGCCTTTCTATTTGGATAAGTCTTTAAGGGAAATCCCAACGCAAATGGGTATTGATTCAGACGACAAAATTAAAGGGCTTAAAAGGCTGACGGATTCATTACACAGATTTGACACAAAAGTCATTGCCCACCTAAATCATCCCGGGAGAATGGCGAACCCGAAAATTACCGGTAACATATTTTTATCTTCGACAGACAAACCGTGCGAAAATGGCGGATTCATACCTAAGAGGATGGATCTTGAAGACATAAAAAATACAGTTAAACTTTTTGTCATGGCGGCAGAAAGGGCAAAAGAATCGGGTTTTGACGCTTTGGAGTTGCAATTTGGTCACGGTTACCTTCTGGCGCAGTTCATTTCGCCATTTGTCAACGACAGAGACGACGAATACGGTGGGGATTTTGAAAATCGAATCAGTTTTCCTCTAATGGTTTTGGAAGCGATAAAGAAAGCTGTAAAATTGCCAGTAATAGTCAGATTGAGCGGGGATGAGATGGTGCCCAAGGGTATAAAGTTGACTGAAATGGTCGAACTTTCCAAAAAGCTTGCAGAAAAGGATGTCGAAGCTATACACGTTTCAGCCGGTACAGTTTGCTCAACGCCGCCCTGGTTTTTTCAACACATGTTCGTCCCCAAGGGTAAAACATGGGAGATGGCAAAAGAGATAAAAGATGGTACTGGTTCAAAAATTATTTTTGTCGGTAGAGTTGACAGCCCTGAAGATGTCGATATTCTCCAGAATAAATTTTCCGCGGACTATATCGCAGTTGGAAGAGCGCTTGTCGCCGACCCTGATTTTGTTGGCAAAATAACAGGTGAGATCAAAGCAGAGATAAGACCATGTCTTGCATGTGTTGAAGGCTGTCTTGGTGGAGTCAGGTCAGGTAAAGGTCTCCAGTGCCTTATAAACCCTGAAGTAGGGAGAGAGGATGAAACTTTCGAGAGGGCTCAAACTCAAAAAAAGTATGCAGTCGTAGGTGGCGGACTCGCCGGAATGCAATCTGCCCTGACACTGAGGAGAAGGGGGCACAAGGTAGATTTGTTTGAAAAGGAAAATTTAGGAGGACAATTCAACCTCGCCCCTCTGACACCCAACAAAAGGAGCATGGCAAAACTAGTCCCATATTTCAAAAAAGAATTGGAGTCAAACCAGGTCAATGTCATAAAAAAGGAAGCCATGGAGTCCGACCTCATATCAAAATATGACGGAGTTATTCTCGCTACGGGTTCTGTGCCTGCGGTGCCGGATATTCCGGGGTTAAAATCATATTTTTGGGCTGATATCCTTCTAGAAGAAAATTTACCTAAAAACAAGAATGTTTTAATAATAGGCGGAGGTCTGGTAGGCGTTGATGTCGCCACAGCCCTAATCCCTTTGGGCAATAGGGTGACGATTGTTAAAAGGACTACGGATTTCGGCGGAGATATGGAGTTGATGGCTAAAACTCTTTCTCTTAAAATGATGAAAGACAAAGGGACAATTTTCAGCGAATACACTCATATAAAAAAAATCGAAGGAAGAACAGTTTTCGCCGAGAGAAACGGACAGCAAATTCGTTTTGAAGACATCGACATTATAGTCGTCTCTACCAGCATGAAGAGCTACAACCCTTTGGAAGGAAAAATAAAAGGAAGAGTGCCGGTCTGGACTATAGGAGACGCGAGAGAAGTTGGCAATGCTCAAGATGCAATTGCTGAAGCATTCGATGTTTCAAGCAGGCTTTGAAGGTGCAGAATCCGCGATTCTGATAAAGATGATTTTTTGTATATGATATAATAAATAGAAGTTTAATATTAAATAATATATCAGAAAATTTTAGGCGGTATTAAATGATAAGACAAAATGTAAGAAAAATTTTAAAGGTCCTGCCTGAAGGTGTACTACTTGTCGCGGCTTCCAAAAGAAGATCTGCCGAGGAAATTTTACAGGTGGTAGAAGCGGGTGCTCGAATAATTGGAGAAAATTACTGCGCCGAGGCGAGAAGAGCTTATGTGAAGATCGGGAAAAAGGCTCTTTGGCACTATATCGGAATACCGTCGAGAGAGAAACATGATTTGTTGAGGAAAAAATCCCTTGAAATATTCGATATGATAGAGACCGTAGATTCAGTTGAAATAGCACGGGAGATAGACAGGAAATGTCGAGATATCGGAAAAGTGATGTCGGTTTTAATTGAAGTAAACAGCGGAAAGGAAAGACAGAAGTCCGGAGTTTTCCCTGAGGACACGCGAGGCCTGGTCGAGAAGATATCTTTATTTGAGAATGTAAAAATAATGGGCTTGATGACCATGGGACCCAGGGCAGGATTGCCGGAAGATTCAAGGTCATATTTTCAGGAGACCAAAAAATTGTTCGACGAAATATCGGAATTGAACATAAAAAATGTCGAAATGAAGTATCTGTCAATGGGAATGAGCAATTCTTATCTTGTCGCTATCGAAGAAGGGGCGAACATGATCAGAATCGGCACAAAGATTTACGAAGATTCGAAACAATAAAATCTAACGTCATTTTTTAACTTTTGCGCAAATCAAAATGTGAATTTTTGGTGGTTTTAACTGATACTTGATGCCTCTTCGAATACGCGGAATTCGAATTCGGCGCTCTTTGAAAATGCGCTTTGCATACTTTCTTTGATTTGACTGTCTGAATTTTCTGCCAGAATTTCTACGATCTGTATAAACTTTTGTGTGTATTCTCTGTATTTGCCGCCTGAATAAGCGTCAATCCATTTTTTATAGGGATTGTCTTCAGCGGAATTTTCAAATACATATTCTCCCGTCCTGTTATAAACCCAAAAACAAGGCAAAAGAGCGGCCGCGGCAACTGGATATGGCGAATTGAAGGCGCTTTCAAGCAGGTAATCCGCGTAAGATTTGAATTCCGGTGATTTACTTTTTGTTTTTGGTATGTCGAAAATTTTGAATAATTCCTGTTCTAAATCTCTTTCAATGTCAAGCCCGTCCTTTGCCAACTCTATAAAAAAGTATGTTTCTTCAGGATTGTTCGCCCTGGCAGCGATTGCAGATAATGCTCTGGAGTCATCGATAATGTACAGAACATCCTGAGAAATATAGTGTGAAAACCACTTACGAGGCAACGTTCCGTCTGCAAGACGCTGAACATAATGGCATTGGAGTATTTTCTTGTATATGGGTTGAATGTGATCCCAAAATTTCTGTGTGTTATGCCCCAAGGGTCTCATTATTGCCAAAAATGGTAAAAATGGTGAACAGGTCCGTGCCCATGACCCAAAGAGTAATTTGAGCCTTCTTTGATGGCGCGATCTACGTATTCTTTTGCTTTTTTCAGAGCTTCATTTATCGGCAAACCTTTGGCGAGAAAAGAAGCTATGGCAGATGAGAGAGTACAGCCTGTGCCGTGTGTGTTCTGAGTCGGTATTTTTTTTGTTTTAAAAGTCAAAACCTGATCATCTTCTGCGTTGTAAAATACATCTTCTATTTCCTCTTCCTCTATATGCCCTGCTTTGAGCATCACTGAAACTTTACCGTCCATAGAAAGGGTTCTTGCTGCCTTTCGAATTTTCTCGTGTGAATCGATATTTTCGCCGAGCAATATTTCACCTTCCGGTATATTCGGAGTTATGACCCTCGACATCGGTATCAAAACATTCTTTAAAGTTTCAATGGCTTCGTCTTGTAGGAGTTTATCGCCGGAGGTCGCCACCATTACTGGATCGAGGACGATGTCTTTTATGGAATAGCTTTGGAGGGTTTCTGCCACTGTAATTATGACATCAGAAGAATGCAGCATTCCAATTTTTACTGCGTCTGTCCCTATATCGTCGAGGACTGATTTTATTTGTTGGGCTATGACCTCTTTTGGAACAGTGAATACCGATTGAACCCCTAGCGTGTTTTGGACTGTTATGGCGGTAATAGCTGTCATAGCGTAACATCCGCAAGCCGATATAGTTTTTATGTCTGCTTGAATGCCTGCTCCTCCGCCGGAGTCGCTTCCTGCTATCGTCAATACTTTTTTATATGTATTTTTCACAAAACACTCCATAGGGCGACTTTGCCGTCTTCATCATGAATTTTTTTTGTATTCCAAAATTATGTCTTTCAATTCTCTCGCTGCTTTCATAGGGTCGTCGGCAGAAACTATAGCCGAGACAACCGCTAAAGAATCTGATCCGGCTTTAAGCACATCTAATGCGTTGGAAGAGTTCAAACCTCCGATGGCGATTTTGTGGTGTTTTGAAACAGATACAATTTCCCGAACTCCTTCAATGCCTAAGCCGCTTGCGAGTTCAGGTTTTGTGCTTGTCACGAATACAGGAGAAATGCCTATGTAATCAACATCTATTTCATTCGCCTTTTCGGCTTGTTTAAAATTTTCAACCGACAAGCCGATTATTTTATCGTGTCCTAAAATTTTACGAGCGTATTCGTAAGGCATATCGGACTGTCCTATGTGAATTCCGTCAGCACCGGAAGCAAGAACGATATCGAGTCTGTCATTTATTATCAGAGGGGTGTCATACCGGGATAAGATATCTTTCAATTTGAGTGCTTGTTCGAGGAAGTCCTTTGTAGAAAGATTTTTTTCTCTGAGCTGGACAACTCCAACTCCTCCTTTTACCGCCTGCTCTACCACGAATTCGACGCTTCTGCCCCTTGAGAGAGCTCGGTCTGTAACGAGGTATAAGATTGAATCAGAAAATTTCATCTAAAAACCTGGCTCGTATGTCCTTTCACACAAGATTATTTTTTATGGGCGCAGACCGCTACATAATCGCCGCAGTCATAGCCTGGTTTCGGTTCTTCGAGTGTATTGTCCGAATAGAGAGGATGCTTTGTCAGGGTCTGGGCGTATTCAAAAGAAATAAAACCGGCTTTTTTTAAAATTTCAGTTTTCTCGGAGGTTGTCTTCCAGAGAGCTGCGTTGACGAATTCTATTGGATATGGATCTTTTGGCTTGACACCTTCCAGAAGAGGATGATCCCATGTCCCGAGAGCTTTTGCGAGATTGTATAAAATACCGTAGGAGCTTTCCTTTGGAACGTCTATTACGACAGCTCTGCCACTGGGTTTTAAAGCTCTGTGAGTTTTTTTGAATATACTGATCAAGTCCGGCATGTAGCTGGTGGTTCCGTTGAACAAAACCGTGTTGAATTTCTCCTCTCCAAAATCGGCCATGTCGGCAGAGGTTATTTCGACATTCATTCCTCTTTTTATTGCGATTTCAGCCATTCCACGGGAGGGCTCTATTCCGTATTTTATCTCTATGCCGTATTCTCTGGCGAGGAGACTTTCAAAAATCCCGCTTCCGCAGCCGACAGACAAAACTTCTCCGGCGTCTTTCAGAAAATAGGCGACGAGTTTCAATTCCGAATAAAGGACATTTTTGTTTTCCAAAAACCATGCGTCATACTTTTCGGCGTACTGGTCAAAGGCTCCGCGCATAAACCCTCCTAAAAAGTTAAATAAAAAACACAATTCTGACTACGACAGAGAATCTAAAATAGAATATATGATAAAATTATTTTTCTGAACTGTCAAAGTATAGGGCTTATAAAAATCTTTAAAAACAGGGTCTGAAATTTTCATTATCTAAAAAGAATTTTCTCATTGGGGTTGGAAATTTATCGGGGGAGGGGATATGATTTCATTTTGATAAGAAAAGACACAAAAATGCTGTTTGTAAACTTCTTAAAACATTTGGTTATAACCACTATATTCACAACAATCTGGCAGATTGTAAACATATTCGGCATATTTCTCTTGTTCGGACTCGTCTTGTATCTTTTGGCAAAATGGACTGAAAACTGCGCGAGATATTCCCATACGATACTTTTACATATTTTTGTCACAGGCTGGATAGGGATACCTGTCCATGAAATCGGTCATGCGGTTTTCGCTTTGCTTTTCGGACACAAAATATTGGAGATAAAACTTTTTTCGCCGGATTTTATGACCGGAACCATGGGCTATGTCAGGCACTCATGGAACAGGAAAAATATATACCATAGAATCGGCAATTTCTTCATCGGAGCGGGTCCCATAATTTTGGGAGGTGCACTCATAGCTGGTCTGGCTTTTTTACTCTTGCCTCACGCCAGACAATCATTTTATCCGTCGTTTTGGGTGCAGATGAATTTTACAGATATCCCAATCTTCTTAGTTCAGATGAAAATCGTCGGTTTGACAGGTCTCGATCTCGTGAAATCAATCTTTTTGAATACGAATTATTCCCGTTTCGCTTTCTGGGTTTTTTTATATCTTACGCTCTGCATAAGTTCTCACATGGAACTCAGCCCTTCTGACTTGAAAACTATGATCGATGGTTTTTTTGTCATTGTATTGATAATGCTCATCGTAAATCTTGTAATAGTCGTATTTGGTTTTAACGTAGACAAGTATGTTTATATGATGACCCAGCACAATGGAATTATTGCCGGGATTTTCTTTTTAGCGGTAATAATTTCATTATGCAATTTTATTTTTACATTCATTATGACTTCAATATTCTCTATGATGTTTTTCAAAAAGGTTTTCAACCCTTTTATCTGAATAGCTCGTTTTTTTGGGGGTGGTTTTTTTAAGAAATTGCACCGTTTATAAATGTCCTGTTATTTAAGGGTATAAAAAATACAAAAACACACTTTCAAAGTATGGCGGGGTAG
The DNA here is from genome assembly GCA_016926475.1 of candidate division WOR-3 bacterium. Taxonomy (NCBI): domain Bacteria; kingdom Pseudomonadati; phylum Caldifarciminota; species Caldifarciminota bacterium. The sequence goes on from JAFGON010000050.1 coordinate 8,706, forward strand.
ACGGGACTCGAACCCGCGACCTCTGGCTTGACAGGCCAGTGTGCTAACCAAACTGCACCACTACCCCTTCTTTTAAATATAAAAAATTATAAATAATAGAAAGTTAAAGTCAAGCATTTTGATTGTTATAATAAAAGATTCAGCACTCAAATTTTAGTATCTCGTATTGAAAATTGATTTAATTTTAATAATTTCATCCAATATACTTTTTTCATTATTTTTTTCTTAAAGTGTTGTAATATTAAATAACTATAAGTAAGGAGAAAGATGTGAAATCAGCTTTTTTCTCTTATGTGATATTTTTATGTCCCTTCTTTATAAATTCCACCTTAAAAGCCGAAACTCAGACTTCTCCGAATGTCGAGTTTATAGGAAATTGGCCTTTTGGAATATCCCAGGCAGCAACAATAGATCCCGTAAGGGATGTTATTTTTTGCGGGTCAGGCGGGGGAGTTTATATTCTCGATATTTCTGATCCGTCAAACCCCCAAAAAATTTCAGAAGCTATACACACGAGAGGATTTGTCAATGATCTATATTATAATTCTTCAACTCAGAAATTGATGATAGCAGCAGGGGAGACAGGACTTGAAATTTGGGATGTGAGCGATTTGACCGATCCTGTTAAATGGAGCTTTTGTGAAACTCCCGGACAAGCATACGGAGTCACTTCAGACGGAAATTACGCTTATATTGCAGATGAATTATATGGACTCAGAGTGATTAATATCGAAAATCAAAACAGCGCCTACGAAGTTGGTCATTGTGAAACTCCCGGTTTGGCCTATGGTATATATATGAGCGGGAATTATGTTTATATCGCCGATTTTATGCAAGGCTTAAGGGTGATAGACATAAACGATCCAAACAATCCTTTCGAAGTGGGATATTGCACTTCTCCATGTTCAGCACAAGATGTCGATGTCAAACAAAATTACGCTTTTGTCGCCGATCAAAACGAAGGCATTAAAATCATCGACATAAGTTCGCCGTCAAATCCATTTGAAGTTGGATGGTTAGACACGCCGGGACAAGCAAATGGTTTGTCAGTGGAAGGAAATACAGCATATGTTGCCGACGGAGATTCAGGTATTGTGATAATTGATGTTACATCTCCTTCAAACCCTATTGAAATCGGATCTTATGATACACCTGGTTCTGCGTACGAGATTGGAGTCAAAGCTGAATATGCTTTTGTATCCGACAATCAAGAGGGCATGAGAGTGTTAAATATCGAAAACTTATTTTTGCCTTATGAAGCTGGGTACTTCAGTACTCCAGGTCTGGTCAAAGATATAGAGATCATATCTAATTACGCGGTTTTAGCCTGCGGCAATTCAGGGATTAGAATTATAGATATAAGCTCCTTAGTTTTTCCTGTTGAAATAGGTCAATGTCAAACGCCTGGTGACGCCTTGAAAGTTAGCATTGCAGGAGATTTTGCTTTTGTAGCCGATGGAGATTCAGGTTTACGGATAATCAATTTAAGTTCGCCTTCTAATCCTTATGAAGTAGGGCACTATGACACTCCGGGATATGTCAATGATGTGGTTTTTACTAACGGTTTGCCCTATGCTTTTGTAGCTGATGGTTCTGGTGGTCTGAGGATCATAGATGTCAGTTCTGTTTCTTCTCCTTATGAAATTAGTTCCTGCAACACCCATGGAACAGCGTATAGCATACTAATATACGATGTTTATATTGCTTATGTTGCAGCTGGTGAATCAGGTGTAAGCGTAATTGATATCAGCAATATTTTAGACCCTGATTTTGTTTATCAATGCAATACGCCGGGGAGTGCATATGATTTATTGTTTGATCAAGGTTATATAATCGTCGCCGACGGTGACTCAGGGTTAAGTGTCATAAGTAAAAATAATGCATACATACCTCAATTTGTTGGCAGCTATTACGACGGGGAAAGAGTGTTAGATTTGGGAACACCCGTTGGCGATGATGTGTTATTTTGTGCCCTTGATACAGCTGGTGTTAAGGTCTACAGTTTTTGTCCACCTGGGGCATTGTTTTTTTGGGAAGGTGATTTCAACACTCCCGGTTTGGCATACAGCGTAAAAGGTTGGGGCAGTCTGTTGATTGCCGATGGAAAGTGCGGGCTTCAAATTTGTTATTGGCATCCGCTTGGAGTGGAAGAGCGGTCAATTACGGTTGAACCAGGAATAAATTTCGGTTTTCAACAGGATGTAATGTCTGGAGAAAATCATTTCTTTTTTTCAATCCCGACATCAATTGAAATTATCATTGAAATTTTTGATATATCCGGCAGATCTGTGAAGACAATGTTACTCGGGAAAATATCTCCAGGGGAATATCACATCACGTGGACAGGTTATAGCGATATGAATGAAAAACTGAAATCCGGGACTTTCTTTTACAGATTTTCAGCTGGTAATTTCGTAAGATCCGGAAAGATATTAGTTTTAAGATAAAGTTGGATTACCTGTTTAAGATAATAGAAATTTCAAACCATTGGTGACAGTGCGGCGGTTATCTCATCCGTCAGAGGGATACCGTCTTCAGTTATGTAGCATCGGGTTTTTGAGAATTTCAGATATCCTTCATGTATGAAAGAAGATATTTTCTCAAAATCCAATTTTTGAAACAGACCCTTTCGGATCCCGACTTTTGTCCTCAATCCAGTCATTAGTATTTCAAGCATCCTGTCTTCTTCGGAGATTTCCTCCTCATCTTTTGATATTTCACCCTTTGAATATGAGAAAAGATCCGATGAGTTTCTCCATCTTTTGAGCCCTACCCTTGAGACCGAACCGGGACCAAAGCCAATATAGTCTTTGCCCTCCCAAATATGTGAGTTGTGGACACTGCGAAAGATAAAATCTTTTCTGAAATTACTCGTCTCATATCTTTCATATCCGGCATCCTGCAGTGTTTCACCCACGAGTTTGAAAAGGGAAAGAGATTTTTTTTCATCCGGCAATTTCAACTCACCACTTTGAGTTTTTTTGTAAAAAAGGCAGTCCTTTTCTATGGTTAGCATATAGGCTGAAATGTGATCTGATTCAAGAGAAAGTATCATTTTCAGATCTTTTGCTAAAGACTTCTCATCTTCACCGGGAACTCCGAAAATGAAATCCACCGAGACAGATTTTGCCCTCGAACTTCTGAGGATTTTATATGATTCGAACCCTTTTTTAGAGTCGTGGATTCTGCCGAGAAATTTCAGTTTTTTGTCGTTCAGACTCTGGACTCCGAGAGATAACCTCGTCACGCTTTCTGCTGTCAAAAATCTTATATAGTCTTCATCTACAAGTTCCGGGTTTAGCTCCAGAGCGAATTCCTGAGCAGGGTTGGTAAGACAAGCTTTTTCGAGTTCTGAAAAGAATTTTATGGCGTTTTTACCTCGGAGTATGTTTGGAGTTCCGCCTCCTACATGCAGTGTCCTTGGTCTGGAAGCGGGTTTGAAACGGGAAAGTTCTTCGTGAAAACCTGAAAGGTATTGAGAAATTCTGTTGTCCGTGGAGGGAAAAGATGTAAAATTGCAATAAGGGCATTTTTTAACGCACAGTGGGACATGGACATAAAAGTCCGTCACAAAACTTTTCAGACAGGGGTCAAAATGAGTTTTTTTATAGTTTTCGGAATTATTTTTATTCATTGTCCCGTGCTCGAAGAAATTTTATCACGATATGGCCGGATTGAAAACAACCCGACAAAAATCACTGAAATTGAACTCTGGAACGATGTAATATATCTTTGCAATAACAGCGAAATAGCACGAGACATTTTTTGTATTTTATCCGACACGACAAGGAGGAGCAGAGCAGGTATGCCGGTTTGCTCCCACCTTTCATGGGCTATTTCAGACGCGGAAACAATTCTCACGCAACAGAGAATAGGCGCATGGCTTGGAGATCTGTATCCTTATAAAAGAGGAGGGCTTGCTCATCTGGAATTACTGCCCTCTTGCTACGACACGGTGTCGGGAGTTCCAGACGGGTTTTCGTACATATGCGGTTCAAGATGGGCGGAATTTTATCCTTTTCTCGATTCAGTAGGAGTGCTGTGGCTGGAAAATCTCAATGGGTCTTTGACTGTGAACGATATCTGCAGAACATCTGGCGTCAGCAGAGGGGAGTTGTCCCTTTTTTTGCTCGGCCTTGCCAGAGTTGACGCTGTCAGGTTCAGTGAGAATCCTTTAGATGTAGATGTCTGTCCTTTGCCCGACAAAACAGGTAAAATGGAAGGCATAATGTATTTTTTTATTGGAGAATAAATGAAGAAGACTTTTTTGTTGCTGACTCTGTGGGTTTTATCTGCAGGAGTTATTTTTTGTCAGAATGTCAACGGAGACACCACCAGGGTGGACAGAAACATGCTCGTCCTTCGGATCTGGGGGACGCATCAAGAGAGAGGGTTCGCGTATGGTTACCTTCTTGCACCGAGAATAGGGGATGTGTTTGAGAACTATGTTTTAAGTTATATTTTTTACAACAACGCGTCACTATATGAATCTGCAAGATCTTTTTATGTAGGCAATTTCTCGGTTTCTCAGGATTATCTCGCCGAGGCAGGGGCTATGATCGATGGTGTTGTGGCAGCCGGTGAGAGCACCTGGTGCGCTGTTCTGAACAGAGATCTTGATTCGATGGATATTTTGATGGCCAGCGCTATGGATGAGATTGTCGAGGCATTGGAATGCTCCAGCCTTTCTAGCTGGGGTCCTATGACTCAAAATGACACTATTCTAAACGGATCACTAGTAATAACGAGGATGATGGACTGGACTTCGAATTCGACTCTCAAGGACAACCACCTGATTATCGTCAGCATCCCTTCAGAATCCGACGAACAGCCCTGGGTATCGGTCGCCTACTCGGGTTTTATAGCGGCTCTTTCAGCTGTCAACGACAGCGGCTTGACCTCTTTTAAAAATATGGGAAACTCGCCCGACCACCCCAACCCGACAGACCTCTATCCAGCCTTGATAGCTTCGAGAGACGCTGTCGAGAGCAGAGACTTGAATAGCGACGGCAAATGCGATGTCTTCGACGCGGTGAGCGCTTTTAGCTCACACAGATTTTATTGTTCTTCGATAATTCAGGCGACATGCAGTAGAAACGATACTTTCGCCGCCATAGCGATAGAGTGCGACAACCAGCACGGGGACACTTTCAGAGTCTATTCCCATGATGGGAGTATTCCGCTTTACAATGTCGTCTGCACAAATCATTTCAGAGCGTTGCAAACTCCCGTGTATTGTTATAGGTATAACAACATAACCGATTCCATCAGGGCAGATTCTTCTGTGACACCTGAGAGAAGTTGGAAAATTATGTCGGGGGGCGCAGGGGTTTCGAGCAACAATCAGATGATTCAGTGGATCGGCCAGACGAGGACTCTGAAAATCTCTGCGGCTACTTCTGATTCGCCGGCATATTTGAGAACACCCGTATCTTTGAACATTGATTCTCTATTCAATGAAACTTTTGTCGAAGAACCCGTTGATAGAGAGGTGGATTTTCCCAGGGATTTAAAAGTAAATTTTTATCTGAATCCGCCTTACTTTGAAATACACTATCAAGGTCAGGACCTCGCCAGCTTGGCGTACTCCCTTTTTGATGCCTCGGGAAGAGTTTTCATTGCAAGAAAGCATTTGGAAGATGGGTTTTCAGGGAGAATAAGTCTATCCGATATGCCTCCTGGAGTTTATTTTCTGAATATTGAAGGCGAAAGGATTGGCTTTTCAGGTCAAATTTTCCTCATGACCAAAAAAATATTTTCGTTTCGATAAAAAGTGTACAAAAGAGGAATTTTAATCAGTCCAGAGAGCATATTGTAAAATTTCAATCAAAACCTGGTCAAAAAGAACGCATTGTCCTGAAGCCAATGAGTTCTATCGCCATCATCGGTATGTTTTTGCCTCTTGCCGAGCATCTGAGGTACCTGAAATCATGTCCGAACGATCCGCCTCTCATAGATCGGAATTCTCCGGACTCTGATCCTCTGGGGTTGTAGTTGCTGCCCACAGGGGGGTAATCTGAATAGTAGTTGGAACACCACTGCCAGACATTTCCCGCCATATCGTACAGGCCGAAATTGTTTGAGCTGAAGGCAGTTACCGGCGACGTCCTCATGTAGCCGTCTTTTGCCATGTGTGAGAAAACCGCTTTGAAATCTCCCCCTTCCATATCTTGAATGTATTCACCCACTGTAGAGTATCCGGCGTGGTTGGCTTTGGCTTCAACCTTTTCGATGCCGGGGGATCCATCTCCCCAGGGATAAGAGACGACACTCCCCCCTTGAGAGGCGTATTCGAATTCAAATTCCGTCGGGAGTCTGTAACCGTTCGTGTAAAGACATTGCCATGTCAATGTGTCGTATTGAACTTCTAATCCTTCGCGGGTTGAAAGCCAGTTGCAATAACGGGCTGCGTCAAACCAAGTCACTTGAGTGACTGGATGGTCAGGAATGCTGTCTAAGGCGCTGGGGCCGTCTGGACCCTGTGGGTTTCTCCATGTGCCCCCATCGTGTTGATAACCGGTTGTGTCCGTATAAAATCCGAGGGTTGTGTCCCTTTCGGCATCGGTTGTATACCCTGTCTCCTGAACAAAAACGGCGAAATCCCTGTTTGTCACGGGAGTCGTCTTCATGAAAAAACTGTCAATTTTTACCCTGAAGGTAGGTTTTTCGTCGTCAAAAATGGGTCTTGTTGAACCGATCCTTGAAATTCCTTCAGGTATGAAACTGTAACCTTCAGGGACAATTCTCGGTTTATCTTCGATCAGCGGCGTCTGAGGTGGCTTTTTGAAATATTTGTTTGAAAAGAAAATTGCCGCCACTGTCAGGACTGCAAAAAACATAAATATGAAAATTAGGGTCGGTTTGAGTTTTGATCTAAGCTCAGTTTCTTCATAATCGTATGGGTAGGGGGCTTCCTTTTTTACGTGGGGTGGGTCTTTGGGAGGTGAAGGTATGTTGTGGGATTTAACATCTGAAAATTCTTTTTTGGCTTTAATTGGAGGCGGAGGTGGCGGTAGATCTTTTGGAGGGGGAGGAGTATTTTGGGGTAATTTTAGTCCGCAATTCGGACAGACCTTGTCATCTTTGCTTATTGGAAAAAAACAGTTTGGGCAATTATTTTGCATCCTTTTCTCCTTTCTCAGAGGGAATTATAGATTAAAATAGATGAAAAATAAATATATTTGGGGTTGTTATACCTGTAAAATTATATATCTTTAAAAAGGAGTGTTTGTGAAAATGTCTCGCTGACGATCTATAAATAGAGAGTTTTATGGATACTAAATGCTTTTACAAATTGAATTACGGTGTTTATGTAGCCGCCACAAAATTTGACCAGAAATTAAACGGTCAAATTGTAAACACATGCTTTCAAATTACCTCAGACCCTCCGAAAATCGCCTTGAGCATAAACAAAAATAACCTCACCCATGAATATATAATGCATAGCAGAGTTTTGTCTTTGTCGGTTCTTTCGGAAAAAACACCGATGACTTTTATAGGCAGGTTTGGTTTTAAAAGCGGAAGGGATATTGATAAATTCCAGGGCGTAAATTACAAAATCGGTAAACTTGGTGTACCTATCGTCCTCGACTTCACTACGGGTTATTTTGAAGTTGAAATAGTGGATGAACTCGACGTCGGAAGTCATACTCTTTTTATCGGACGAGTAGTGGACGCCCAGGAGTGCAGCGAAGATGAGTCAATGTCCTATAATTATTATCGAGAGGTGAAAAAAGGGCGTTCGCCTAAATCAGCTCCTACGTACATCATTGAGGAAAAAACAAAGGAGGAAAAAATGAAAAAATGGGTATGCGATGTCTGTGGTTATGTCTACGATCCTGAAACTGGCGACCCGGATTCAAATATTGCACCTGGTACTGCTTTTGAAGATATTCCCGAGGATTGGGTCTGCCCCGTCTGCGGTGCCGACAAAAAATCTTTTTCACCACAAGAATGACAGGAGGTAAAAATGACTCAAAGATCCCAAATTTACAAATGCGATATCTGCGGGAATATTGTTGAAGTTCTTCACCCCGGAGCCGAAGCTCTTGTCTGTTGCGGTCAACCCATGAAAATCAAGAGTGAACTGACAAAAGAAGGTGCTGGAGAAAAACATGTCCCGGTGGTAGAAAAGTCCGGCGGGAAGGTAAAAGTTAAAGTCGGATCTGTCGCCCATCCCATGGAAGACAAACACTATATTGAATGGATAGAGGTACAGTGCGGGGACAAAATCTGCAAGAAATACTTGAAACCAGGGGACTCTCCTGAAACTGAGTTCGAAGACTGCCCTGACGGAGAAATAACAGCGAGAGAATACTGCAACGTGCACGGACTTTGGTCCATTAAATAGGAGAAAAAATGTTAGACCCCAAAATGCTGAAATCCTTTAACGATCAAATAAACGCCGAATTGTATTCCGCTTATCTATACCTTTCTATGTCGTCTTACTTCCATGGCCTTAACCTCAAGGGCTTCGCGAACTGGATGAGGGTTCAGGCGAAGGAAGAACTCGGACACGCCATGAAGATATTCGATCATGTAATCGAAAGAGGAGGAAGAACTGAACTTTCAAAAATCGATACCCCTCCTAAAGAGTGGTCTTCCATTGTGGAAGTTTTTCAGAAAACAGTCGAGCATGAAAAACATGTCACTTCTTTGATCCACAATCTTGTAAAAACTGCGAGGGAATCCAACGACTACGCCTCGGAATTTTTTTTACAGTGGTTCGTGTCAGAACAGGTTGAAGAAGAAGCTTCTGCCCAAGAGATTCTCGACGAAGTTGAGATGATAAAGGAAACCAAAAACGGAATTTTCATGCTCGATAGAGAGCTTGGAAAGAGAAAGTAAAGAGATGAGCCCGACGAAAAAAAGCATACTCGAGATAGAGGGACTCAGCCTTTCTTTGAACGGCAAGAGTATTTTAAAGGATCTTACTGCAGAGATTTGGCGAGGATACGTTCACGCCATTGTCGGTCCGAACGGAGCCGGAAAATCCACTCTCGCAAGCGTAATAATGGGTTTATCGGGATACGGAAATTTCGAAGGTGAAATTTTTTTAAACGGGAAACCTTTGAAGGGACTCGGAATTTACGAAAGGGCTAAACTCGGATTGACTTTGGCTTGGCAGGAACCCGCGAGGTACGAAGGTCTGATGGTCGGAAATTTCGTGTGCGCTTCAAAGGGAACCGGCAGTGATCACAAATACGCTTCGAAAGCTTTGAAAGCTGTCGGGCTCGAACCGAAAGAATACCTGAAGAGGAGCACGGATAAAACTTTGAGCGGAGGCGAGAGAAAAAAAATTGAACTCGCCTCTATTTTCCTCATGAAACCAAAAATCGCTATCCTCGATGAGCCTGATTCAGGAATAGACGTGGAGTCGCTTCAGAGAATTTTCGAAATTGTCCTGAAACTAAAAAAAATGGGCACCACGGTGATTATGATAACCCACAGCTTAGAGGTCCTCAGGCATTCAGATCACGCTTTTTTAATGTGTGACGGAAGAATTGTCGACAAGGGATCAACCCTGAAAATATCTAGGTATTTTAAGAAAAAATGTGTGCCTTGCAGGCATAAAAACAAACCGGATAGAGGAATTTATGGAAGATAGGGCGATTCAACTTTTTTCAGAGACAGGACAGGATATTGAAGACCTTACCAACCCAAACGTCGCGCATCTGATTATCAACAACGATAAAGTGGTAAGTAAAAATGATGTCGAAGGGCTTTCGGTCAAGACCTATGGAATAGAAAACGGGGTTCACATTGTTTTGAATCTTTATCCGGGGATAATCATAGAAAGACCTGTTCATTTATGCTTTGGAATGCTTTTGGAAAACGGGATACAGAACATACAGATGGAGACAGTTATCGGTGAAGGTTCATCGATAAATGTCCTCTCTCATTGCGTTTTTCCGAACGCTGTTGATATTCAGCATATAATGAACAATAGGATAAAACTCGAAAAAAAAGCAGTTTTTAGATATTATGAAAGGCATGTTCACAGCGAAAACAGCGGAATGAGGATCGTTCCGAAATCATATATAGATTTGGCGGAAGGGGCGAGGTTTGCTTCTGAATTTGTCCTTTTGAAGGGACGGGCTGGAACTGTTGACGTCGAGTACGAGGCTAAATGCGGTGCGAATTCGGTCGTCGAGATGTTGACGAGAATAAGCGGCAGAGGCGACGATAAAATCTCGATAAAAGAGACTGGGTTGCTCGAAGGACAAAATTCAAGAGGCGTGCTAAAAACCAAAATCGCTCTCAGGGACAATTCCCGTGCTGATGTCTTCAACAAACTCATAGCGCAGGCAGCTATGGCGCGAGGGCACGTTGACTGCAAAGAAATCGTAATGGACCAAGCGATAGCCAACGCAGTTCCAATAGTTGAAGTAAGACATCCAAAGGCTCATGTAACCCACGAAGCTTCTATTGGAAGTGTCGACAACAAACAACTTGAAACTTTGATGTCAAGAGGCATGACAGAGGAATCCGCAGAAGAACTGATAATTGGAGGTTTGCTTTCCGGATGATATCTGGGAAAAACATCGCTTTGGTTGGGGCTTCAAAGAATAGGGAGAAATTCGGAAATGCCTTATTCAGATACCTCAAGATGAGGGGATACAACGTCTATCCGGTCAACAGAAATGGCGGAATTATCGAAAACACAAGGGCTTATCGCACTATAGAGGAATTGCCTGAAGGTGTGGATCTTGTTGTTTTTGTCGTCCCGAAGAATGAATCTTTTGAGGTTTTGAAAAAGGCGGTCGAATTAGGTCATAAAAAATTTTGGTTTCAGCCCAATACTTTAGGAAAAGATGCCGAAAAGTATCTCGCCGAGATACCCCATTTGAAATATACCGCTGGAAGATGCATCATGACAGAGACGTAGATGTCTCTTTTTTTATTGACGGCTCTGATTTCATTGGCAGGAATGTTTTTCACAGCGGAAGACTCAGCTGTTTTTGAAACGACAACAACTGATACCATAGTCGCTCTGCCGTTTGGCTCAAGCCCAGAGTTTTACTCGAACGGGCTCATCCCTCAGGATTATGAAATACTCGACTCTCTGAGGGTAGATATTAATGGAGACTGCTTGGAGGAAGAGGTCTATCTGATAAAAAGACGTTTCAGAGACTGGCCTTTTTCCAAGTTTTATCAAATGGAAAGTCGCATATCGGAAAACCACGATGAAGATACGATGTCCTGCAGCGTTTTCGTCTTCGGCAGAAAATCCGAACAAGACTCAACCCAGAGTTTTTTATGGGGAGGGTCGCCAATGTTCATACCTTTTATTGCGATTGAACCCTACGATGCCGAATTAGACGGAGTTTTCGAGATTGCCGCCCTTGAGAGCAGATATTCTCTATGGGAAAAAAATATCGCGACATCTGTGGGAATTTGGAAATGGGACGTCTTTGGATTCAGAAAAGTCTGTTCAACTGGAGAAATAAACTTTAACTGCACTGAATTTAAAACTTTTATCAATCTCGATGGAACAATGATTTTAGGTTTAAAATATCGATGGGTGCATGAAAATAAAAAACATGGCGACTCTGGTAACGGGGTTGAAGGGATAAAAACTAAAAGAGCTAAACCCTTTCGGTTTTGAAAATTTATGCAATGCAAATGTATGATTGAACTCCGAAGGGTATGACATAGTCTTTGAAAAAAAAATAAACTGTAATAAAATACTAATGTGAGGTGAGTTGTCAAAGAAACACTTATCGCGGATTGAGATGTTTTTTTCGTAAATTCGGAGGAATTAAAAAAGAAAATTTTACACGTGGCCTTGTCACCCGTAGAGGAGGAGACGTTATGTCAGTTAAAATTTCTGTCGCCATTTACGCTTTTGTTGTCTTTCCCGCTTTTTTATGGGCTGGTTTCGACATTTCAGATTCCATACCAGAGACTTATCAGGGTGTTGATTTTAACTACCCTTTGAACCCTGGACAAATTCAGTTTCTCGAGTTAGCACATCTGAATCAGAGGGCGGTGAATTATTTAAGCCAAAACGGTTTTGTAGTCGTTCCAGACGACTACAAAGATTTCTACATGCTGTATGAAAATTTCAAGTATGATTCAATACCGTCCTACGTGACAGCAGACGCCATGCTCAACACTTATCACATTGTATTCAACAAGATCATCAGAGATTTGGAAGACAGATTCTTGAGAGAAAGACTCACAGAATTGACAAAAGACCTTTGCAAAACAGCTCGAGAAAAGTACATGGAATTCAAAGGCACTGGATTTGAAGATGCGGCTCTCGACGTTTGGGCTTATTTTGAAGTGGCTCTTTACTTGCTGGAAGAAAAACCTTCCGACTTTCCTGAAGAGATCAAGGATGTAGCTCAGAGCGAGATCGAAATGATAATGCAGGCCAAAGGCATTGGAGTCTCTGAATTAATGACTATTGGTGAAGATGTGTACCAGGAAGATTACAGCCAATACAAACCGAGAGGACACTATGAAGGAAAACCCGAAAGGGAGAGATACTTCAGGGCGATGATGTGGTATGGAAGAATAGCTTTCAACACCGGCAAGATGGACGGATTGAGAAGGACAATTATTTTCGCTTCCATCATGTCCGATTCAGAACACGGCTTTGTTGAAAGATGGCAAGAAATAACTTCGCCGATAGAATATTTTGTCGGAGGTACGAAAGAAATTACTGTTTCTGACATAGATCCGATATTCGAAAAGGTATACGGTGAAAACCCGAGGACGGAAGAGGTTTTGAGACTTACGAAGATTTCTGAATTCGCCCTGGAAATAAAGGAAATTTCAAAATGCCAAGACCTGCCATTTAGAGTTGAGGAGGAGCATCTCTTCAAGTTTATGGGTCAAAAATTTGTCCTCGACACGGAAATTTACAGGAAACTGGTGTTTGAAGCAGTTGGGACTCTCGATAATCCGCGTGATCTCCCAAAAGCACTCGATGTCTTCGCGGTTTTTGGGAATGAACAGGCTCTGGAGATACTCGAAAGAGATGGAGACACTGAATTTTTGAATTACTCCAAGAACATTGAAAAACTGAGAACAATCGCTCAAAGTATGACGAGACAGAATTGGGAAAGAGACGTATACACCTATTGGCTGTTTGTCCTAAAAACTTACACCAGAGACAAAGGAGCTTCTTACCCGTCTTACATGAGAAAACTGTCTTGGCTTTTCAGAAACCTCTACGCCGCGCTCGCCAGTTACACCGAACTGAAACACGACACAATTCTCTACGCGAACCAGGTAATGGCTGAAAGCGGTGAAGACATACCTTTTGAAAAATATCTCTGCAGTGTCGAACCCGATCCGGTTTTCTTTTTTTCTCTTTTAAACCTCATAGGTTTGACAGAAGAAGCACTTGAAAAAACAGGTTGCGAGATGGATGACTCCAAAACTCTTCTTTCAAATCTTGAAGACGAGACAAGTCTTCTAGCCGGTATCGCTCTGAAAGAGCTGAGGGGAGAGGAACTCGAATACGAAGAATTCGATATTCTCTATTATTTCGGAGGTTGGCTTGAATGGATGGTTTTCGAATCAGCCGACGACAGAGCGGGAAGCCCTGACTACGAATGGGCAGGAGTGGTCGCGGACATAGCAACAGATCCAAACGGAAGAGTACTGGAAGAGGCTACTGGGAAGATATTCAGGATATATGTAGTGATACCAGGAAAAGGCGGTCGTCCTCAAATCGCAGGCGGGGGGGTTTACTCATACTATGAATTTCCATGGCCGATTTATGACAGGTTGACGGATTCAAAATGGAGAAAAATGCTCAAGGAGAATTCGGAGCCATCAAGACCGTGGTGGTCTGAATCTTTTATTGTGGAATGAACTTTCTGCCTTTCGGTATAGATTTAACGTTGCTCGAAGTTTTAAACAGATACTTGCACAGTGTTCCATTGGACTATACTTTCTGCTTTTTTTCCGACGAAAGGTCTTCTTTGATACCAATTTTCCTGTCTCTTGTTTTTTTTCTGAAAAAATATCGGGAAAAAGGGGCTATTCTTTTCGTATTCGCCCTTTTAGCTGTCGGACTATCCGATTTTTTAGGGGCTGAAATTTTCAAAACCTTGTTTTCAAGACCCAGGCCCTGCCAAGAAATTGGAGGGCTTTTTTATTTTGATAAAGATTCCTCGCAATGGCTTGTTACCGACGGTATAAAGAACTTTAAATCTTCTTCGTCTTTTGTCTCAAATCATGCTTCGAACTCTTTCGCTTTTTCACTTTTTTCTTCATTCTATTTTAAAAAACTTGCACCTTTTTATATTTTAGCCGCTTTGTTGGTCGGGGTTTCGAGGATTTACACTGGTGTTCATTATCCTTCGGACGTAATCGCCGGATTTTCTCTAGGAGCTTTATGCGCATTCTTTTCCAAATGGGCTCTTGAATCTCTACAGAAAACAGGTTTTTTGAAAGTTTGTCCGTTGATTTTTAAGAAGAGGTAAACTATCATATTAGAAAATTTACTATAACTATAAGCCAAAGGGAGGGAGTAAAAGGCATGAAATACCTGAAAACTTACCCTGAAAAGTGTTTGGGCTGTATGCAGTGCATGGACATTTGTTCAGAGACTTTTTTTGGAGAAAAGAACCATTCCAAGTCGGCTATAAGAGTTACACCAAAAGAAGAAAGTGGTTTCGACATAATTGTATGCAACCAGAAATGCAGGCTTTGTGTTGATGAATGCCCGGTGCAGGCTCTGACAGTTACCCCTCGAGGGATCGTCATACTGAATAAAAAACTCTGCGTCGGATGTCTGGCTTGTGTTGCGGTTTGTCCTTTACAAGCGATGATGTGGTTGCCAAGTGTGGAAAATCCATTTAAATGTATAGCTTGCGGTAAATGCGTCGAAGTGTGTCCCGTGGGCGCCCTTGAAATCGTCGAGGAGGAATAAATGTCAGACCTTGAAAAAATATTATCGGCACACAGACAACTCGCCGAGTTCATCTACGAGTTGAAACCCGTCCAGAGAGGATACAACGACAGGACTCTGTATGTGAATCTTTCGGACAACACCATAAAAATCAAGCAGGTCACCAGTGAGATGAAGGAAAAATTCACGGGGGGGAGGGGTTACGACCTCAGACTTTTATGGGATGCCGTCAACGAGAACACTAAGTGGAATTCCCCCGAAAATGAAATAGTAATTGCCGCGGGACCCATTGGAGGCAACACCAATTACGCCGGCTCTGGCAAATCCATAGTTGTGACAGTTTCTCCTTCGACAGGGATACCAATTGATTCCAACGTTGGAGGTTATTTTGGACCCTACCTTAAATTTTCCGGTTTTGACGCCATAGAAATTCAGGGAAAGGCCGAGAATGAAGTGATTGTTTTTATAGACGGTGACGAAGGCTCTGTTAGAATAATCGAAGCCCCGGAAGAAGCTGTTGACAGCCACATTCTCGGAGAACAGATAGTCGAAATGTTTTCAAAGAGCGAAGAAGATAAAATTCACATCAGCTCGGTCTCCGCGGGAACGGGATCGGAGCATTCCTACATCGGATGCCTGAACTTTTCCCTATACGACAAAAGGAGAAAAGGGGTCAGATTCAAACAAGCCGGAAGGGGAGGGACAGGAACTGTATTCCGGGACAAAAAAATTAAAGCCCTGATCGTGAGGTTTTCAAAACTTTCTTCTTCTTCAAACAACCCTGCCGATATCTCTAAGCTACAAAGAGTCGGGCTTAAACTTCACAACGAAATAATCCAAAGAGACGAACTCGACTGCAACATGAGAAAAGTGGGTACCGCTCACCTGGCGGAAATAATGAACGACTACGACCTTCTTCCGACTATGAACTACAAATTCGGAAGTCACGAGAAAGCGAGAAATCTCGCTTCCGACCTTTTGTACGAAAAATTTCTTTCCAAAGGTAAGCCAGACGGTTGCTGGTACGGATGCACTTTGGCGTGCGCCAAAGTAGTAGAAAATTTTAAACTAACTACAGGACCTTACAAAGGCAGCAAAGTTCTGGTGGATGGACCGGAATACGAAACTGTAGCGGGTTGCGGTTCAAACCTAGGAATCTTCGACATGAGGGATGTTCTTGAAATCAATTTTTACTGTGATTCGTACGGTCTTGACACTATTTCATTCGGCACAATGACAGCATTTATAATGGAATGCTGGGAAAAGGGTATCCTCGACCTGGAGAAAACGGGCGGACTTGATTTTACTTGGGGAAAAGCAGGGTCTGTCCTTGAACTTCTGCATTTGATCTCTCGGGGCGAGGGATTCGGGCTTATCGCAGGAAAAGGCATAAGGAGAATGAAAGAGTATTTCGAGAAAGAGTTCGGAGGGGACAGGAAACTGATGGACGATATCGGAATGGAGGCGAAGGGGCTGGAATACTCGGAATATGTCACAAAAGAATCATTGGCTATGCAGGGCGGGTACGGGCTTGCCAACAAGGGTCCGCAGCACGACGAAGCTTGGCTGATTTTCATGGATATGGTCCAGAATTTGATCCCTACATTCGAAGACAAAGCTGAAGCGCTGCATTATTTTCCCATGTTCAGAACATGGTTCGGAATCCAGGGGCTTTGCAAACTACCCTGGAATGACATCACACCCGCGGACAACGCAAGGACAGACGAACCGGCGAAAGTTCCGGAACATGTTCAGAATTACGTCGATATTTTCAACGCCATTACTGGAAACGGCATAGACAAAGAAGGATTGATACTACAGTCTGAGAGGGTTTATAACTTTCAGAGAGTTTTCAACCTTCGGCTTGGACACGGAAAGAGAGCTGACGACTGGATCCCATACAGGTCCGTAGGTCCTGTCACCGCAGAGGAATACGAATCAAGACAGGAAAGATACGACAGGCAACTAGAAGAAAAGGCGGGGGTAGACCCAAAAAAGTTGAACACTGAAGAAAAGGTGAAAAGACTTAGGGAATTCAGGGAAGACCAGTATCAAAAGCTTATCGACGCCGTCTATGAGAGAAGAGGTTGGACAAAAGAGGGCATTCCGACAATTGAACATCTTAAAAAAATCGGTATGGACTTGCCTGAAGTCGTCGAGATAGTTAAAAAACACTTATGATTTAAGGGAGATCCGGAAATGATTAAGGTAAATGAATATTTTGAGGGTATGGTCAAGAGTCTTGGACCGGAAACTCAGGAAAAAAAATTTACGCTGGGTGTTATAATGCCCGGCAGTTATGAATTCACAACTGGCGTCAAAGAGCTGATGGAAATTGTCCAGGGTTCTCTCGAAATCCACTTTGAAGGACATCCTGCGAAAGAATACCCGAAAGGACAGAATTTCACGGTCCCTGAGAACACCAAATTCACCGTCAAGGCGGAAAAGCCCACCGCTTACATCTGTTATTACGGGTAGATCAGCCGGTGTAAAAAAGTGCGCCGTCCGTATGGTTCTTTAGAAAAGATACTTCGTAGGCGCAAGGTCGGTATAGCAGGCTGTGGCGGGTTAGGGTCCAATTGCGCCGTATCGTTAGCGAGAGCCGGAATAGGTGGTCTTTTACTCGTCGATTTCGATTTCGTGACGGAATCCAACCTCGACAGGCAGTATTATTTCATAAATCAAGTCGGAAAGAAAAAAGTTGAAGCCCTCCAAGAAAATATCCTTGGAGTTGACCCTGAGGTGAAAGTCGAAACTTTTTTCGGCAGAATCCGGGAAGACAACGTGAAAGAGCTTTTCGGGGATTGCGGTTTGATTGTGGAAGCTCTTGATGTCGCCCAAGAAAAAGCTTTTTTCATACAGAAAGTTTCCGAATGTTTTCCGAGAAAACCCATTGTTTCCGGTTCCGGAATCGCAGGATACGGGAGTAATAACAGAATAAAGACGAGAAGGTTCGGAAATTTGTGGGTTTGCGGAGACGGCGAAACAGAAGTTTCAAAACAGAACCCGCCGCTTTCGCCTAAAGTCACCGCCATAGCGAACTTGCAGGCGAATCAAATTCTGGAGATAATCCTGAAGAATCGCTAGATGAATATAAAACTAAACAAGAAAGATTTTATAGTAGAACGGGATGAGTTGAGCTTGTCAGAATTGCTCAAAATCGTAGCGCCGAGGCACCCCATAGCAGCGGTAAGAATAAACGGCAAATTCGTAAAAAAAGAAAACTATCCCTGCTCTTTCTTAAACGAAAATGACCGTGTCGTTATCGTATATATGCTCGGCGGCGGGTGACGTCATCTAAAAAATCCTCCCTTTAAAAACTATACAAAGAGCTACCTGGAAAAATTCCATTTTGAGCACTGGAATAAAAGTTTTGACTCTGGGGTAAATAAGGTAGAAAACAAACAGGAGGTGAAAGATGAGGAAATTCGACACCGGAGGCTCTCTTAAAACAGGCATAATCCTCGCTTTGCTTTTCCATTTAGTGGCTTTTATCTCTTTGCCGGAACCTTCTATACCGGTTTATAAACCTTCGGAAATAGACCAGAGGGAGACCCGGCAGATGGACGTCAAGGTAAACATTGATTTCAGGACAATAGAAGAAGTGGTGAAACTGATAGAGGATCGTCAAATTGTCGAAATACCAAATCAAAACGGCGGAGAGATAATAATTTCAGAAACAGGAGACAGCCTTTTGGGCAACATAAGCGATTCGGTTTTTCTCATAGACACTGTTTCGTTGATTTCTGAAGATTCTTTTGAGTCGGTTTCAGAATACGCCATGTCCTATGAAATACCTCCGAGACCCATAAAACTTCAAGAGCCAGATTATCCTCCTTCAGCTTTGAACGCCGGAATTGAAGGTACGGTGGTTTTAATGCTCTGGGTTGATCTCGACGGAAAAGTGACGAAAGCGGAAGTTCTAAACTCGACAAACCCTCTTTTCGATCAGAACGCGATAGAAGCCGGTATGGGTTGTCTTTTCGACCCGGCGGAAAGCGCCGGGAGGCCCGTAAGGGTTAAAATAGTCTTCCCTGTAAACTTCAGGCTCGATTGAAGGTATGTAAAAGCGGCGCTTGTTCAAAAACGCCGCTTTATTTTGAAAAGAACTGTTGACATTTCATCCTATTGATATCAAAAATTCATTTCACCAAAGCAGAAAATCATGAACGGGGAAATATTTAAGAAAATTGCCGAAGAATTGGGGAAAAGCACTTCGAACCGAATTTCGAGATCGAGCGCATCTGAACTGGCTTTGTATATTTCGAGTCTTTTCTATTGCCGGGAAAAAAGTGTTCTCGTTGTTCTCGATGATGAAAAGGAAGTCGAAAAGGTATTTTCTGATGTTTTTGTGATAACTGGTGTTATACCTGAAATTTTCTCTAAATGGGACAAGTCGATTCCCGGAGAGTTTTCTCCGTCGCCTGACATCGTCGGAAGAAGGCTGAATTTTATCTCGGGAATCGGCACCGGGAAGAGGAGCATCTATCTGACCGACACCAAATCTTTCAAAGAAAAGGTGCCTTCTCCTGAAAGAATTCAGGCTTTTTCAACGGTATTGAATGCAGGGCAGAAAATCCAAACAGAGAAATTCTCGAGATTCTTGATCAGTTCAGGGTACACTTTGGAGACAAACACTATTAACCCCGGAGAGTATTCGATAAGAGGTGGAATAATAGACGTGTTCTCACCAGCGGAAAGCTTTCCTGCGAGAATCGAATTGTTCGGAGAAGACGTCGAAGATATAAGGATTTACGAACCTTCAAAAGGAAAAAGCATCAAAAGCGTCGAAGAATACAGGGTGTTTCCTGCCAGGGAAATAATGCTTTTCGAAGATGAAATTGAAAAGCTGAAAGCCGAGTATCCAGAATATCCGGATGCATTTATTTTTGGCGGCGAGACAATTGCCTCGAGTTTAAGAAAACACGATGTCCCCCTAAAAGATTTAAAATTTGACGGTCTGGTTTTAACCGAGTCTGAAAGTGAAAATTCTTCAGCGTCGATCGATTGGGGAACAGGTTTTGCCTCTTTTCTTGATTTAGGCATAGATAAAATTGAAAGCAAATCAATAGAAAGCGAATACGAAGATTTTCGAATGTTTTTTTTCGTGAGATCCCAATCTCTATCTAAAGCGTTGAAAAAATATTATCCAGAGGCTGATTTCATCGGTAAACCATTAAGTTCCGGTTTTGCATTAAATATCGCGAAAGCGCTTTTTATAACTGAAAAAGAACTCTTCGGGCACGAACCGAGGCTGATAGGTAAAAACGAAAGGGAGAAGTTCTTTTTAAAGGAGGAAATTGAATTTTTACCTTTGGGAAGTTATGTTGTCCACGAAGAATCCGGAATAGCCAAGTATAGAGGGATAAAAACAATAGAAAACGCGGGACAAAACACAGAGTATCTAATACTTGAATACGCTGACGAAGCTTTTTTGTATTTACCTGTCCACAAGCTACACCTTGTAACCCGTTACATTGGACCAAAAGATAGCTCTGAACCTAAATTGAGCAATTTGGGCTCTTCAAGATGGCTTGAAAAAAAGCGACGGGCAAAAAAACAGATCTGGGACATGACAATTGAGCTGGCTCAGCATTACGCCGTGAGAAAAGCTTCAAAAGCCCCTTCCGTTGAAATCGACGACGAATTACGTCAATCACTTTCTCAGACTTTTGAGTTCGAGGAGACTCCTGACCAGCTTAAAGCCATAAATGACGTGTACACTGATCTTTCAAGCTCAAAACCAATGGATCGGCTGATCTGCGGAGAAGTTGGTTTTGGGAAAACCGAGGTGGCTATCAGGGCTGCTATGAAGTCAGCCAACAGCGGGTTTCAAACGGCTGTTCTGGTGCCTACAACGGTTTTATGCCAGCAACACTTAGAAGTATTCAGGAGAAGGCTTGAAGATTATCCTCTAAAAATCGAAATGCTGAGCAGGTTTGTCAGCAGGGAAGGTGCGAAAAAGGTATTGGAAAATGTCGCTCTTGGAAAGACGGACATAGTTGTCGGGACGCACAGACTTTTGTCGAAAGATGTTGTTTTCAAGAATTTGGGACTTTTGGTGGTGGATGAAGAACACAAATTCGGTGTTAAGCAGAAAGAGAAGTTGAGAAAAATCAAAAAAAATGTCAACACCCTCATGATGAGTGCGACTCCGATACCGAGAACTCTTCACATGTCTCTCTGGAACCTGATGGATGTCAGTCAGATCAACACACCCCCTCCCGGCAGAATGCCTATAGAAACTTCGATAATTCCGTTTTCCGAAAAAGTCATAAAAGACGCGGTTTATTTCGAAGTGGAAAGAGGTGGGCAGGTGTTTTTTCTACACAACAGAATCGACAGCCTGCAAGCAGTGGAGGTCTACTTGAAAAAAATCTTTCCGGACGTGACCATGAAAAGTTGTCACGGGAGGATGTCGAGCGCTCAAATAGAAAAGATAATGATTGAATTCTACGACCACGAGTTCGACATGTTGATATCGACGACAATAATTGAATCTGGTCTGGACATAAAAAACGCCAACACTTTAATTGTCGACAGGGCGGACACGTTAGGATTAGCTCAGCTTCACCAGATAAGGGGAAGAATAGGAAGAAGCGATGTCCGTGCTTATTGTTATTTTATGATACCGAGAAAAGGGCCGAAAACTGACAGCGGAAGGGAGAGGTTGAAGGCGATACGATCTTACGCCAGACTCGGCGCCGGTTACCAGCTTGCACTTCACGACATGAAAATAAGAGGCGTGGGAAATCTTCTTGGTAAAGAACAGTCGGGGTACGATTTTGATATCGGATACGAACTTTACATGAAATATCTCGAAGAAGCTGTCGAAAAAGTCAGAGCTGAAAAAGGTCATGAAAAAGAGATAACACACGAAATATGGGCCGATTTTCCGTATTACATTCCGCCGGAATACGTCAAAGACGTCAACGAGCGTGTATACCTTTACAGGAAAATCGCGGCGGCAGACCTATCTGGACTCGACGAAATAAAATCCGAAGTCAGAGACAAATTCGGCCCGCTTCCGGATTCAGCAAAGATTTTTTTTGAAATCTCAACACTCTACAGGTTGCTGAAAAACACCTTGATAACATCTCTCGCACTCGCAGAATCGGTAAAAATTCAATTTGCAAAGGACCCTGAAAGGTGGTATATTGAAAAACTTGTTTTTAACTTGCCTAAAGATTGGCGTCCTCATTTCAGAAGAGACGATGAAAGAGAATTACTCGTCGAAATAAAAGGATGGAATCGGAATTTAAAATCTTTGCGCAGATTGCTTGAAGCATTGAATATGGACGGTGAAAATTTATGAAAAAAACAATTTTTCTTGTTTTGTTGCCGGTTTTAATAGGGTGTAGAAATGAAGTCGTTTTGGTTAGAATAGACGGCGAACCCGCTTTATCTCAAAGCGACATACCCGAATACGCCTTTTATCTTCCGGAAGATTCTTTCTTCTATTTACTCGATTCCATGACTGAAGCAAAACTCATCCTTCTGGCAGCTGAGGAAGAGAATTTTCCGCAACTGATTAACTCCGACATCGAAGACCTGAAAAGAATTCTAATTATCGATTCGCTCTGGGATTCAATCCAAGACAGCCTCTTGGCGGAGCATGATTCTCTCGCCTACAAATACTGGGAATGGTCCCAGATTTTGGTCAGGACTTTTCTCGTCAGGCTTCCTCCCGGAAGGCAAAAGGAAGCTCGCGATATAGCCGATTCTATTGAGATTTTCATGGGTGATTCTCTGATGTTGAAAAAATACGTGGATGAAGTCTGCGACAGGTACAATTTCAAAGGCTTGTATTTTGGCCCTTCAGGAGACTTAAGGGATATTTTCCCATACGTGGTCTCTTATAGTCTGGCAGAAGAGTTGGTTGACATGGAAGATATGTCTGTTTCTGAACCCATCGTCACAGACACGGGCATTTTTATTTTGGCGAAAATCAAAAGCATCCCTACAACTGATTTTTACGATTTTGAAGAGGTTAAAGAAAACCTGAAAATGCAGGAAAAATTCAGGTTTTTAGCCGAACAGAGCAATAGGATGATAGACAAGTTGAGAAGAGAGACAGATATAACTTTCAACGGAGAAATTTTCGACTTGTTTTCAAAATTTCCGCATTTTGAGAGAGTTTTGGAAGAAGAACCTATTGTTTTACCTGACCTCGACAGTGTTGTTTTCAACCAGTGGATAGCTGTAGCTGGAGAAGACACGGTTTTTGTGCGCGACATGCTAGACAAAATAAAATCAGGAAGAGTTCTTTACCCCGATCTGTCCGACACTTCATTTCTCCGCTTTTTCCTTATGAGAGATGTGATGCCGCCTTATCTTCTGATTCAAGAAGCCCTGAGAAGAGGAATAGCACTTGAAGGAAACCTTGGGTCGAGGTTTGAGAAACTCAGGGATTCTCTAGTTTATGAATCGTATATCGCCTCTCATACTGGAATCCAGGCTGATTCACAGGAAGTTTACGCTTATTACCTTTCAAACCCCGGTTATTTTTCCATACCGGAAAGGCAGGAATTGTTCATAATAGGAACTGCCGATTCTCTTTTCATGGATGAACTTTTGGATTCAGTTTCCCAGGGCGTGCCCTTTGAAACACTGGCGACGAGGTATTCTGTTCTTCCGTCAGCTCAAAACGGAGGCGATCTCGGTTACGTGACGAGGGGAAGGTACAGAGAGGAAATTGAAAATTTGATTTTCTCGTTGGAACCACAGAGCGTTTCTCATCCGATTTTGCTGGATGGTTATTGGGTGTTGTTCAAGACGGGACTATACAAACCCGATTCTTTGCTGCCTTTCACAAATGTTTTTGAAAGGTGCAGAAATCTGTACCAATCAGAATTACGTTCTCAAATGACAAGTTTTATATTGGAGACCAAAGGTTTGAAAAACAGGGTTGAAATTGACAGTTCAGCCCTGAGAAATCTTTTAAGAGGAAAAAAGGAGGAAATATGAAAAAATATCTGACGATCATTTTCATTCCGGTAATATTGATTCTGACTTCCTGCACAGGAAAACCGAAAGTTATCGACAGGGACACGCTTTTGATATCTATCGGCGACGATAACATGAAAAGAGAGATTGGGATCGTCGAAGTCAGAGCAAATTTCTTTTCTTACGAAGGTGAATCCCCAGACACAGCAATAATGAGACTCAACCAGGTCGTGGACAACCTCATAGAGACGCATATACTGGGGCTGGGAGCTCAAGCCGCGGGTATGCTTGATGACAGCACTGCAGTTTACACGATTGAAATGGCTAGAGAAAACAGCGTTTTAGGAGAACTTTACTGGCAGGTAGTCATAAACAGAGCTGTTGTTGACTCTTTGGAAATTGTCAAGATGTGGGAAGACATGGCTCAGGAAATCTGGTGCAAACACATACTTTTAAACGACAGTACGCTCGCAGACAGTGTTTACAAAATTCTGGCCGAAAAATGGGAAACTCCAGATAGGGACAGCCTTTTCAACGAAATGGTCCAACTCTATTCTCAAGACCAGGGGACGAAACCGATAGGAGGAGACCTTGACTATTTCACAAAAGGCAGAATGGTAAAACCTTTCGAAGACGCCGCTTTCGCGATGGCGGACGGTCAGTTGTCGGAACCGGTGAAAACCGATTTTGGATGGCATTTGATATACCGAATATCCGCCAGGGAAAACATGAGAAGAAGACCTCTTGAAGAATCATACTTGCAGTTGAAAGCCATGAAGGAACAGGAACTCCAGAGAGAACTGGCCGACAACTACATTGACAGTTTGAAAAATGCTTTCAACGTGCAGGTGCAAGAACCGGGGTTCAGCGTCCTGTTCAAAAAAATGGAAGCGGGTAGTTCAGCTAACCCGTTTGGCGCTCCTCCGGTAGAATTTTCAGAAGAAGAGAAATCGCTACTGTTTTTAACCTACGGAGACGTAGAAGTCACTTTAGGGAATCTCAAAGCCAAACTCGACGAGAGAAAGTGGATACTTCCTTATTTCACCCAGGACACTGTCATGTTCAGAAAGAACTGTGAAAACATAGTTCTGACTGATATGCTGATGGTAGCGGCGCTGGAATTGAAAATAGACAAACTCCCGGTCGTGGAGAGAAACGTGTATGCTCAAGTTGACAGAACTTATTCATGGCAGTTTGTCGAAGACTCCATAAAGAAAAATGTAGTAGTGGAAGATCGGGATCTTCTTTCGTATTATGAAAGCAACCCCCAGGAATTTACTCTTCCGGAGAGAAGAAGAGCCAGGCTGATAGAGATGACGACCCTCGATTCTCTTCAAAACGCGGTTTTACCGCAGTTGCGTAGAGGTGACACTGTCAGATTTGACACCCTGGCCAAGCTTAACTCCATTCATTTCTCTTCGAGAAGCGGTGGCAGATTGGGCTTGTTCCCTCGCGGAAGGTACCCAGCTTTTGACTCTGTCATTTTCTCCATGACCGAAATTGGAAGCATATCCGATCCTTTCGCTGTCGACAGCGGACATTTTTCTGTTGTCATGCTCGAAGAAGTCATACCCGAAACCCTTCTTTCTTTTGAAGAGGTAAAAACGAGAATAGACGGAAACTTGAGAATATCAAAAACGGATTCCATCAAATTAATCGTCCTTGAAGACCTAAGGGCTAAATTTAAAATTGACACGGTTTCGAATTACGAAATGCTTTTAAAACAGATAATCGGTGAATAAAGAGGTGCAATTTGAAAAGGCTAATATATTTGATTTTGGCTTTGGCTTTTTTGGTTTCATGTTCCAAAGATGACCGGCAAAACATACCTCAAGACACTGTTGACGCAGGGGATATTTCTGCCCGTGGTTTCATAATGGACGATGACACTTCGACTCTCATAGCGGTTGTAAACGGGAAAAACGTCAGATACGCCCCTTTTAGATCTTACATGATCAACATGCTCGGCATAGACCCTGACACCTTTTCGTCTGAAATTGTTTCGAGTGTCCTTCAGACTTGGCTTTCAAGGGAAGCTGTATACGATGTCGGTGTGCAAGAAGGATACGAAAAAGATTCAATTTACATATTTATGGAGTTCGACGCCACGAGACAGATCATTTCTCAAATGGTTTTGGAAAGGCTGACGCTCTCGATGCCGGGGGTCAGTGAAAACGAGATAAGAAGCGCTTACGATAAATGGAAAGAAGAAATAAAATACGAAAAGAAAGTGGTTTTGTACCAATTCTTCAGCGAAACGATGGCTACAATAGCCAGAGATAAAATCCTTGAAGGAGTCGAAGATACTCTGGTGCCGAACCTGGTAGGACTTGACACTGTTGAAGGGATCAGGAGACTTTATTCCAACATGGAATTGATTGAAGAAGCTGTCGCGAATCTGAAATCGGGAGAAGTAAGCGAACCCTTCAGCGTCGGAGATGGTTATTTCGTAGCTAAAGTAATTGAAGAAAAATACATTGAATCTCCAATGACGCCTTATGAGCAGATCAGGCCTTACATAATGCTATACCTCACTGAGTTGAACAAATACGACTACCTGAACAGTTTTGTCGACACTCTTCTTCAGAACAATGTGACCATTTTCGACGACAGCATTAAGTTGAGGGTGAGTAATTGAAAATATTTTCAACGATCTTCCTGTTTTTTCTGCTCTCGGCATCTCTTTCGTCCGCAAACGCTGATGAAATTATATCTATCGTAGAGAAAGAAGCCGTGACGAGAACAGAACTTGAGACGTATATGAAAACGTCGATCTTTTTCATTGGGGGATTTGAACTTCCCAATAAAAGACTCCAGGAAGAATTTGAAAAAGAAAGGTACGAAAATCTTTTAAACATTTATCTTGTACTGAATTCAGGCGACACCACAGGAATTTTAGACGTGTCGCCTGAAGCTGTAGAAGAAGAATTTATGGTTTTGCTCGGAGATTTGGCTTATGGAATAACCGGTGATTCGACAATGGTTGATTCAATAAGCGCGTATTTTTCCCAAGCCGGTATCGACTGGATATTGGCCAAAGAATTATTACGAAAAGAGTTCTATTTCAAAATAGCCGCTGAAAGGTATGTTTCTTTTTCCCATCCGGATCTTACAAATTTTGATAATTACTGGGTCTCTGAAGATATCCTCCGAGAGCTATACGAAGAAATCAAGGACAGCCTCAGCGCCCCTGTTGCATACAGTTTCTCAAGAATCGTCCTCATGACAATCCCGTCTGAAAAATGGCTCATGGAAGTGAACTCCAAAGCGGCGACTATCATGCAAGCTCTGAGTTCAGGAGAAGACTTCAGGACTCTCGCTTCCATATACAGCGACGATTCAGAGGGGAGAGCCAACGGAGGATACCTTGGAATAGTGAAAAGAGGCGAACTAAACCCTGAGGTAGAAAACGCCATTTTTTCAATTGAGACAGGAACAGCCGGTTTTGCTCAAAGCCCGGCGGGTCTGCATGTATTGTACGTACCCATGAAATGGGCTGACAGTGCAAAAGTCTACGAGATTTTTATTTCTTTGCTTCCCAAAAGAGAAGACACACTTAAAACTCTCGCGGACTTGGACGAAGTCATGAAACTTCTTCACGATGGGACTCCTTTTGAAGAAGTCGCGAAAAGGTATTCAAACGACCAATTCACCAAAGACGACGGGGGATTTCTGGAAAATGTACCAGCTGAGTCTCTCGATGTGTCCTTGAGATCGATTCTCGATATGCTCCAACCCGGTGAATTCACCGAACCGATTCCTTCACCTTTCGGCTTCATTGTTTTAAAACTCGAAGGGGTTGTCCTTGGAGAACAGGAGTCATACGAGTCTTTCAAAGACCGTATAAAAGAGATTCACCTTCTCAGGGAAAGACAAACCGCGATAGAAAAATGGTTGGAAGAGCTTGAAAACAGCCTCTACGTCTGGCAAAGAGATTCTGTTCTGACAAATGAGAATTGACGTATTTCTAGACGCTGTCTGCCTTTTTAAAAGCAGAACGATGTCTTCGAAGGCTTGCCAAGAAGGAATCGTAAAAATCAACGGATCTGGAGCAAAACCTTCAAAAGAAATCAAAGAAGACGATATCTTGGAAATTCGGAACTTTACAAGCACTAAACGTTTTCGCGTTCTGGCGATACCACAAAAAAACGTCAAAAAATCCGATGTCGGAATGTTTATCCAGTTTTTAACGGGTTTGTCATGAAGCTATAATGTCATTTTCCAGAATTGTAACCTGTATCTTTTTTTATTGTCAACCCTCCGTGATTTTCGACCTGTTTTTGAAAAGTGTCCTGACACGCGTAAGTTAAGTCTAAAGCACTTTATAAACTTAACCCCTTAATTTATTTTCCCGAATACAGTAGTTGAATTTTTAGCTTTGGATGTTGTAAAATACTTGTTAATTTTCTGTTTGTTTTCAAAAACCATCAGGAGGTCAAATGAGAAAGTTTTTTTTAGCTCTTTTTTTCCCGGTGATTTTGTCGGCTCAGACCTATAACTTGTCCCCTTCTTCTACCTACGTTGAAGTGACCCAGTCAAACTTTTCTTTTGTCGGACTGACGGCGGGTTTTGACATGGTCACTGTATCTCAGCGAACCGAAAACAGTCAAAATTATTCCGTGATCACTATAGAAAACACCCACAGCTCGGGAAGATTGGGTGAGCCTCAAATTCCTGTCATTAGGAGAATAATTGAAATCCCGAGCGGTTCGCAAGTTGCTTTAAGCGCTACTTCCCGCGGAGAAATTGACGCTTTTTTGACCGTACCTCTTTTCCCAAACCAACCTTCCCTCGAAAAGGTTCCCGGAGCCGTTGCTCCTTTCACGATAGACAGAAACGCCTATGGTGAAAACCGGGTTTACGGCGAAGAATTGGCGAGGATCGTTGATGATGGATACATAAGAGGACACAGGTTTGTCACGGTGGAGATTTTCCCGGTCCGGTATGAACCTTATTCTGGAAAATTGACTATGCGAGAAAATATCGATTTAGAACTGATTCTGACGGGTTCTGATCCCGCTCTTACAAGGTCCAATTACGAGAGGTATTACAACAAAGAGTTTGAAGCATTTTTGAAAATGTCTGTTCTAAATTCGTTCGCATACGGAGAGACGGATTATCCGGATCTTCCGACAGGATACCTCATAATAGTTCCCGATGTGCTCGCTTCAAATTTAGATGTTTTTGTGCAGTGGAAAGAGAGGAAAGGATACGATGTAACCGTCGCGCTGAAATCACAAGTCGGCACGACCAACACCGCCATAAAAAACTATATTCAAAACGCTTACGACAACTGGCCTGTCCCTCCAGCGTATGTTCTTCTCGTTGGTGACGACGAAATACCCGCGTTCACTGGAGGTGAATCCAACGCTATAACAGACCACCCCTACGGACAGCTTCAGGGAGGAGACCTTTTCCACGAAGTGTGGCTTGGCAGGTTTTCGGTGACAAATTCGTCACAGCTTGCCAACATAATAGAGAAAACTTTAAATTACGAACAACCTTCTATCTGGACGCAAGGAAACACGTGGTGCAAAAAAGCTGTCTTCATGGCGAGCAGCGACAACCATACTGTATCTGAAGGAAGCCACAGATATGTAGTTCAGACTTATTTGGGCCCCGCGGGGTTTGTCTGCGACACACTCTGGTATTACCATGGGGCGACGACCGCGCAGGTCAGTTCTGCATTCAACGACGGACGTTCATGGGGAGTCTATTCCGGGCATGGAGGTACGACGAGCTGGGCTGATGGTCCGCCTTTCTCGCAGGCTAACGTCAACGCCCTTACCAACGTCAGTGAATACCCGATAGTGATGAGCTTTGCCTGCAACACAGGACAATGGTCTGTGGGCGAGTGTTTCGCGGAGACATGGATAAGAGCTGGTGACAAAGCCGGCGTCAGTTTCTGGGCTTCCGCCCCTTCTTCTTACTGGACTGAAGACGACACTCTCGAAAGATGGATTTTTCATGCGATTTTCGATTCTACTGTGACATGGCAGAGGGGTTTTTACGACTACGGTCTTCTCGGCGTCTATACTTACGGAGGAACATATGTCCCTCCCCAGTATTACTATGAGGCTTACAACCTGTTTGGAGATCCCTCGATTGACGGATGGACGGACTATCCAAATGCCCTCTCCACTAATTATCCGTCGTCGATACCCGTGGGTTCAATCGACGTGCAGGTCACCGTAAATACGGCGAAAGCCCCGGCGCACAACGCTCTCGTTTGCCTTAAAAATGATGATTCGACTTGGGTCGGTTACACAAATTCATCTGGCGTAGCGACAATCCATGTCAATAACATAGCTCCTTGTTCGCTCTTGGTGACCGTCACCGGGCATAATCTCGATCCTCATTTTGGAACGATATACGTCATTTCAAGCGGAGCTTACGTGAGCTATCTCAGATATATACCAGATGGTAACGGACAGGTAAACCCTGGAGAGACTCTAAACTTAAGTGTTTGGCTCAAAAACTGGGGAACTCAGACAGCGCACAATGTCGTCGGCTCAATTTCATCTTCAGATCCGAATATTACAATAAATCAAAACACAGTCAACTACGGGACTATCAACGCCGGTGATTCATCACTTGGATCAGGAAATTTCAACGTGACTACAGCCTCGGGTCTTGAAGATGGATACACGATACCTATGACGATGACCATATCTGCCACGGAGAGCACCTGGGTCAGCAATTTCAGCTTTACGGTAAATGCTCCGGTTTTGGAAGCGACGGGCTACTACGGTCCTTCCGAAGTGATGCCCGGGGACACGGTTGTATTCGGACCCATGCTTGAGAATTCAGGCAGCGGGAACGCCTACACGGTTCAGGCACGGCTTCGCTGCATCAGCAAGGATCCC
>JAFGON010000051.1 GCA_016926475.1 candidate division WOR-3 bacterium
ATTGTCAGAGCAAACATTGTTGGGCAGGGTTTTGTCTTCAACACCGAAGAGACTTTCTGGAGACCCGAATACGGCCATTTGAAGAGGCTTATGACTGTTCCGTCTATCTGGGGTTATTATCTGTTGCGCGCGTTATTTCCTTTTTTTCTCAATTTTGAATCCGGAATAGAACTTTTCAACAATGTTTTGAGACCTCAATTTATTTTTGGCGTCATCAGCGTCGGCGCCACAGCGATTGTCGTATTTTTCAGAAGAAAAGATGTGCTGTTTCTGTGGGCTTTGTTTTTTTGGACCATCGCTCTCTTTCCCGTTCTCAACATATTTCCTATTTTCGAATCGGGAATGGAACATTACATGTATCTGCCTATGACAGCTTTTTGTATTTATTTCGGGAGTTTTTTTGGTAAAGTGAAAAAGAGGATTTTACTGTTTTTACTTCTGTGCACAGTTTTTTCCCTAACAATTTTTTTCAGAGGAGGATCGTGGAAAACCGAGGCAAACGTCTGGCTGGATTCAGCAAAAAAAACAGCCGTCTATGCAAGGCACGGCTGGATACGTTCGAGGGTAAACCTCGCCTCTTCGTATATCAGCATCGCTGAGGAAAGCGATTCTGCCGAAATGTTTGTTTCGAAGGCCGAATCTCTCTACCTTGAAGTCAAAAGTGAATATCCGGATTTTTCAAGCGTCAACATTGGTCTCGGAAACATCCACCTGATCAGGGGAGAATACGATTCAGCACTTGTTTATATATCCGCCGCTGTAAATGTAAATCCGAAAAATTATTTTCTTTTAAACAAACTCGCTTTCATATATTCAGCCCTCGGAGACGATAATACGGCTTTGATCTTCCTTGAAAGAGCCATTCAAATGAAACCCGACTACGACGAGGCAAACGCAAATCTCGCCGTTTTGTATTTCATCCGAAATGAATTCGAAAAGACACGTGAGATTCTCCGGAAGACAGAGATTACACCGAGAAATTACGAGGTGATGAGAAGACTAGAAATAGCTTTCATCATCATGGACGGAGGAAAAATTGAAGAATATGACCCGGAAATCAATGGAGCACTCGTGCTTCTGGAAGACGCCGATCTTACTGGATTGAAATTGAAATTGCATGAAAATCTCGTGTTTTTGAGGCCAGCCGACCCGGACGCTCTTTTAGAACTCGCCCTTTGCGCCGCTCTTGAAGAGGGAGAAATATCCTATGCCTTAAAAATTTTCGATCAAGGAGCTGAAGTGTTTGCCAATGATTCGAGATTCTTGAGAGGCAAAGGGTTGTTGTACATTTCTGTCGGGGACACAACATCTTCGATTTCGACTTTTGAAGAATATCTCCTGAAATTTCCAAAAGATACGTATTGGTTTGACGTCAGGAAATTTGTGGACAGCATAAAAGTTCAATAGACCAATTAAAAATCTCAGGATTCGATTTCTCTTTTCAGAAATTTACCAGTGACGGAGAATTTGTTTTGGATAATTTCCTCCGGTGAACCCTCTGCTACAACGTAGCCGCCTTTATCACCGCCTTCTGGGCCTAGGTCGATTATGTGGTCTGCTGATTTAATTATGTCTGGGTTGTGTTCTACGACTATAAGGCTGTCGCCTCTTTCGACAAGGCGGTTGAGAACCGAGAGAAGAACTTTTATGTCCGCAAAATGAAGGCCTGTAGTCGGTTCGTCGAGTATGTACAGGGTTCTGTCTCTTCCACCTTTTGAGAGTTCGCGCGCGAGTTTCAAACGCTGGGCTTCTCCTCCTGAGAGTTCCGGTGCCGGCTGCCCCAGGAGAAGGTATCCCAGGCCTATTGAATGCAGCAAATCGAGTTTTTTGGAAATATCAGGGAAATTTTGAAAAAATCCTCGCGCCTCTTCGACCGACATTTCGAGAATTTCCGCGATATTTTTGTTTCTGAATCTTATGTCCAGGGTCTCAGGGTTGAACCTCTTGCCTTTGCAAGCGTCGCATGTCACGAAGACATCAGGTAAAAAATGCATCTCTATTCTGAGAGAACCCTGTCCCTCACACTTTTCGCATCTGCCCCCAGAGACGTTGAAGCTGAACCTTCCGATTTTATAACCTCGCGCTTTGCTCTCGGGAACAGATGCAAAAAGCTCTCTTATGGGGGTGAATACCCCTGTGTAGGTCGCGGGATTTGACCTTGAAGTCCTGCCTATCGGCGACTGGTCTATATTGATAACTCTGTCTATGTTCTCTATCCCCTTTATACTTCTGTGTTTTCCGGGGTTGTCCTGGGAAAGCGGGTAAAAATATTTTTTCAAACTCTTGTAGAGAACTTCTTCGACGAGGGAGCTTTTACCCGAGCCTGAGACCCCGGTGACGCAGACAAAAACACCAAGAGGGAAAGTCACGTCAATTTCTTTCAAGTTGTTCTCGGTGGCGCCGAAGACTTTCAAAAATTTTCCCTTGTCCTGTTTTCGCCTTTTCGGAATTTGTATAGTGTCTTTTCTCGAAAGAAACATACCGGTCGGATTTTTGGAAACCATGATTTCTTTGAGGCTTCCTGCCGCGGATATATAGCCTCCTTCCCTTCCTGCGCCTGGACCGAGGTCTATTATGTGGTCGGCGGTCTCTATTATCTGTCTGTCGTGTTCCACTACGATGACAGTGTTCCCAATATCTCGAAGGTCTAAAAGTGTCTTGAGAAGTCTTCCGGTGTCGCGGGGATGGAGGCCTATAGAAGGTTCATCGAGAACATACGTAACACCGACCAGTCCGCTCCCTATCTGAGTTGCGAGGTGGACGCGCTGGTCCTCACCTCCGGATAAAGTGTCCATTCTCCTGTCGAGCGATATGTAATTAAGCCCGACTTCGACCATGAATTTCGCCCTGCTGACGATCTCACGCAGAACTGGTTCGGCTATTTTCATCTGCATTGCAGTGAGCCCGAGGTCTCCAGAAAAAAAATCTCCGACTTCCTCAACGCTCATGGAAGAAATCCGGGTGATATCTTTTTCTTTTATTTTAAAAGCCAGCGCTTCTTTTTTGAGCCTTTTCCCTTCGCAGACAGGGCATGGAGAGAATGACATGTACCTTTCAATTTCCTGTCGCATCATGTTGGATTCGGTCTGCTTGTATCTGCGCTCGAGGTTTGGAATTATGCCTTCAAAAAAATCATCCTCACCGTATAGTATCGCTTTCTGGGCTTCATTTGATAAAGAGGAAAAAGGGGATGACATCTTGAAATTGTAGTCCATGGAAAGTTTTTTAAGCTTTCCCCAGATGTATTTTCCTTCCGGGTTTCCAATGGGTACTATGGCTCCGTCGAGAATGGAAATGTCCGCGTCCGGAACTACAAGTTCGGGGGTTATCTCAATTTTTGTCCCCAGTCCGTCGCATTCAGGGCAAGCACCTGCAGGGCTGTTGAAGGAAAAAAGTTTTGGCTCCGGTTTTGGAAGCTTTATGCCGCATTTCAGGCAAGACGGCGTCAGAGAATACAACATTTCCTGACCTCTCTCAAGGTCGTAGACACATAGAGTCCCCTGAGATTCTTTCAAAGCCGTCTCGACCGATTCTGCGACTCTAATCCTCGAAAGAGAAGATCCAGTGACAATTCTGTCGACTACGACAGAGAAAGAAGATTTAAGGTCTTTCGAGTATTCGAATTTGTCTTCGTCGATATGGTAGGTCTTTCCGCCTGAAAAAACGCGAACAAAACCTTTTTTTCGCAGGGAGTTCAGGAGTTTTGTGAAATCTTTTCTGTTTTCAATTTTTACGGGTGCGTTGATGTAGAGTTTTCTTCCCTTTTCATATTTCATAATTATGTCGATTATTTCAGGCGTCGTGTAGCTGAAAATCTTTTGGCTGCAGACCGGGCAATAGGGGGAGGCGACTCTCGCGAACAGCAGCCTCATGTAGTCGTATATCTCCGTGACCGTGCCGACAATTGACCTCGGATTTCTCGCTATCTTTCTCTGAGAAATTGATATGGCGGGTGAGAGCCCTTCAATGCTCTCTACGTCAGGTTTTTCCATAACGCCCAAAAATTGTCTGGCATAAGTCGAGAGGGACTCGACGTATCTTCTCTGCCCTTCAGCGTAGATCGTGTCGAAAGCGAGGGATGATTTTCCGGAGCCTGAAATACCCGTTATCACGATGAACTTGTCCCTGGGGATTGACAAATCAATGCTTTTAAGGTTGTGAACCTTCGCTTTTCTGATTATTATTTCACGGTCCGCCATTTGTTTTCCTTATATATATTTTTAAGGCTTGTACGAAATACAATTTTACAACCAAACCGTCTTTTTCGCTCGGCAACATTTTGAAAAACACGCGCTGCAAAATAGTTGAAATTTTTTCTTGACAACGCAAGACGATTTTATTAATATGCTCTTCTTCCTGCAAATGATAATTTTTGCAGAGGGTAATATTTTGCTCTTTGAAAATTCAATATAGAAGCTGTCCAGAGAAAAAATGTGTGTCAAGTTACTAAGGGCATATGGTGGATGTCTGGGCACAAGCAGGCGATGAAGGACGTAGCTGGTTGCGATAAGCCTCGGGGAGCCGCTAAGCAGGCCGTGATCCGGGGATCTCCGAATGGGAAAACTCATCTGGGGTCATGCCCAGGTATTCCCGAAATGAACACATAGTTTCGGGAAGGCCAACCAGGAGAACTGAAACATCTTAGTACCCTGTGGAAAATAAAGTAATAACGATTTCCCAAGTAGCGGCGAGCGAACGGGAAAGAGCCTAAACCGGTTCTGTGTTAAAGTTGCAGCACGTTGCCGAACCGGTGTCGAGGGATTTTGCCTGGACCTTGCTGCAGGGGTCCGGAAAGTTACAAAACATCACTTTAGTCGAAGCGTAATAGGAAAGTTACCGCCAAAGATGGTGATAGCCCAGTAGACGAAAAAGTAGATGTCTTTCCCGGCAAGATTCCCAAGTAGGGCGGGACACGAGAAATCCCGTTTGAATCTGGGAGGACCATCTCCTAAGGCTAAATACTCGCTTGTGACCGATAGTGAACCAGTACCGTGAGGGAAAGATGAAAAGAACCCCGGAAGGGGAGTGAAATAGAATCTGAAACCATTTGCCTACAATCA
>JAFGON010000052.1 GCA_016926475.1 candidate division WOR-3 bacterium
ATATCCACTCAAATGGAAAATTATAGATTCATGCCCGTTATGTGGATCAAAAAAAATAACGTCTATATTTAAAAAATTCGGAATGAATTATTCAAAATGCAGAAATTGCCAATTTGTTTTCCTCAACCCATCACCGACAAATGAGATGTTTTCAGATTTTTACAATTCACAGTATTACAACTCTGTCAGAGAATTTATCGAAATCCCAAGAGCTTTAAGCTCGCAAACACATTCAAGCGTATCGGTCGGCTTCGATGAATATCGAGCGTTGTTTGAAAGCGTTACAGAATATGTCCAAAAAGGTTATTGGCTTGATATTGGAGGTGGAATAGGAGCTTTTTTAAGCATGGTGGCAAACGCGACGAATTCCTTTAGATTATGTTTAAACGAGACAAACTCAAAATCAGCCGAGTTTGCTAGAGGTCATTTTGGTTTTGAGGTTGTTGAATCAGATCTGGATAATAACCCTCAAATGAAAGAGACATTTGACGTACTGAGCCTGATTTCTGTCGTCGAACACATACCATTGCCATTAGACTTTCTAAAGAAAGCTTTGAGAACTCTTAAAAATGGCGGTGTTTTGGTTTTGAACACGCCAAGGTTTTCAAGGTTTAACAGATTGTTTTCAAAAGAATCTTCATACAATGTAATACCTCCATATCACGTCTCTCTTTTCGACGAAAACAACCTCTGTCTGATCGAGAAATTGGGTCTTAAACTTCAAAAATTCTGGTTTAGCGGTCAGAACGCTTTCAGTTTTTTGGATTTACTTCATATAAGTGAGATGTGCGATGTAAAGATTCCTGAAAAGGGAGATGAAGAAATAGAAGTTTTAAGCGACATAAAACTCGGTTTAATGCAAAAAACCGCCTATAAAATGCTTTCGACTATAGATAAAATTATGAAAAATACAATCAGGAAAGTTGACGGAACAGACATGATGAATTTTGTTTTTGTAAAAAAATGAAAAAAATCTGTATTGTCACTACAGTTGCTTATCAAAATGACAGCAGGGCTCTTAAACAATTAATCTCGCTTTCGAAAAATGGTTATAGTGTCGTGGGGGTTGAATTCGAAAAAAGCGATAATTTCGAATTTCCGGAAAACATTGATTTGATTCGCCCAATGCAGTCCCCGCAGATAAAACCGACACAAAAGCCAAGGCATAATATTTTCGGATGGATTGAAAAAAAAATTGTCTCTTGTAAAAATATTTTCAGATTTTATTTCTTGAATTGTATCTATTATCCCATGAGAATTATACCTTCAAGCGACTTATATATAATGCATTCACCTTTTCCTTTTTTACCGATTTTCTTCAGGACAAGAAACAAAAGAGCAAAATTTATCTACGACGCTCATGAGTATTATTTGGGACAGGGTGACATTTACCAGAATACAATTCTAAAGAAAATTTATGATTTCTTGTTAGGTAAAATTGAGAAATATTCAATACATTATTCAAATGCTACTCTGACCGTGAGTCCGGGAATTTCAAAGGTGCTGAAAAAAAAGTATGCCGCGGAACCAGTTGTTATAATGAACGTTCACGATCGAACTTTAGACAAAGTTTCTAAAAGAGGCAATATTAGAGACTATTTCAAGAAAGAAGATTTCATTGTTCTCATGTCGGGAAATGGGAAAAACTGTGTAAATATTAACCTTTTAGTTGAAGCGGTTTTGTCGCTGGACAGAAAGTATAAGTTAGTTCTGGTAGGGAAAAACCACAATCGGTTCATTGATAATTCTTACTTGAAATTCATAAATGACAGAATATATATATTTGATGACCTTGTAGCAAACGAAATAGTGCCATTTATAAAGGGATCGGATCTTGGCGTTGTACTTGTCGACAACACATATTCAAATTTCAAATATTGCTTGCCAAACAAGCTGTTCCAATACATCAGCGCTGAAATACCAATTCTTACTTCGGATTTGGAAGATGTAAATATGGTTGTGAAAAAAAACAAAATTGGAGAGATTTTCAGGATAAATTCAGCTCAATCGCTTGAAAAATCGATATATAGCATCTCTTCGGGAAAACCGATGCTGCCTTCAATGAAAATCTTTTTGAGACGTGCTGAGAAAAAATACAATTGGAAGATCGAAGAAAAAAAGTTTATCACTGTTTTAGAAAATCTTGAGGAATGAGAGTGAAAAAAAATATTTTGATTGTTTACGCTTACAGAGATTTTCCTCTGAGAGTCGCGATAAAAGATCATCTCTATTCTTTTAAAAAGCATTCAGACTCAAGATGCTTTTATCTGAACATTCAAGAGAGAAAATTTCCAGTGTGGCTGTCAAGGGTTGAATTCGATTTGATAATATTTCATACTATTTTTCTTTCCTCGAGGTGGAACAGGGTTCTGTTCAAAAAACTAAAAGAAAAGTTGATGCCTCTCAAAGAAATAAGGGCACTAAAAGCCGCTTTACCTCAGGATGAATTTGTCAATATGGATCAAGTGCGTGATTTTATAGGAGATTTCAATGTTGAATATGTGTTTTCCGTTTCCCCTCCTTCCGAATGGGAAAAGATTTATAGAGATCTGGCGAAATCTGAATTTGTAAAAATAAAGGAAGTTTTGACCGGGTACATTTCCGAGAGCAGAATAGATAAAGAATCTAAGAAAAATAATAATCTAAAAAGAAAAATAGATATAGGTTACAGGGCATGGAAGGCTTCTTTTTGGCTAGGAAAACACGGTCAACTTAAGTCGCTTGTTGCAGATAAATTTAAAATGAAATCGCTTGAATATGGCTTAAAAACTGATATTTCGACTAGAGACGAAG
This sequence comes from candidate division WOR-3 bacterium, assembly GCA_016926475.1. Lineage (NCBI taxonomy): Bacteria > Pseudomonadati > Caldifarciminota > Caldifarciminota bacterium. The sequence goes on from JAFGON010000052.1 coordinate 2,794, forward strand.
ATACAATAAAAGGCGAAGAATGGTTTGATTTTCTGAGAGAGTGCAAATATACTATCGGGGTGGAAGGAGGTTCGAGTATTCTGGATGACGATGGAAGCATAAGGGAGAGAACCGAAAAATACTTGGAAATAAATCCTGGAGCAAGCTTTAAAGAGGTTGAAAATAATTGTTTTCCAGGAATTGACGGTAACCTCGGCCTTTTCGCATTATCTCCAAGACATTTTGAAGCCTGTTTGACGAAGACGTGTCAAATTTTAGTCGAGGGAGAGTATAACGGTATATTCAAGCCTTGGGTCCATTATATACCAATCGATAAAGAATTTAAAAGCCTTGAAAAAATTCTCGATATAGTCAAAAAAGACGATATCAGAAAAGAAATCGCAGAAAATGCTTTCAGAGATATTGTTTTACAAGAAAATTATACCTACAAAAAATTTGTACAGAAAATATTCGAAACTGTGTTTCGAGAAGAGAAAGTCAAATACAAAAACAACAACCGGTCTCAGATCTGTTATTTTTTAAACGAAATCTGTGAATTATCGGCTTGGGCAAAAATATATTTTTACATTGAATTGAGATCAAAAATCGTCGAAATGTTACCCAAACCAATCATTGCAACTCTTAAAAGGTTGGTCGGAAAAAGATGTGCGGCGTAGCTGGTATTTTTGATTTAAGCGGTAACAAAATACGCGGCTTGGATAAAAAACTCCGTGTAATGAATAAACTTCAAGCTCACCGAGGTCCCGATGATGAAAATATATGGAGACATCGAGACGGATTTGTTGGATTAGCGCACAAAAGGCTCAGTGTCATAGATCTCGCCAATGGAAAGCAACCAATGACAGATGAAAACGGCAACGTCGTCATTTTCAACGGAGAGATTTACAACTACAAGGAAATCAGGGATGAAATCGGAAAGGAGAATTTTAAAACCGATTCTGATACCGAGGTTATATTGAAATCCTATTGTAAATGGGGGATAGATTGCCTCCAGAAATTCAGGGGAATGTTCGCATTTGTCCTTTGGGATGATCGACAAAAATCCCTGTTCTGCGCAAGGGACAGATTCGGGATAAAGCCTCTTTATTATTTCTTGCAGGGGGGGATATTTTATTTCGCATCTGAAGTAAAAGCGCTCATGCCCTTTATAAACACAATTGAAACCGATGTTGAAGGGTTCAAAGATTATCTCACTTTTCAATTTTGCCTGGACGGAAAAACCCTGTTCAAAGATATAAAAGAATTATTGCCAGCGCATTACATGACAATTAGTTATTCTAAAATCGAGACTTCAAGATACTGGCAGGTTTATTTCAACATCGATTTCAACCACACTGAGAAATATTTCTCGGAAATGACTGAAAATCTTTTCATACAGTCAATCAAATACCATAAAATCAGTGACGTGAAAATCGGAGGTTATCTTAGCGGAGGTCTGGATTCTAGCTTGGTCAATTTATTCGCTTCAAAAGGAATTGAAAAAGACTATGTTGGTTTTAACGGAAGATTCGGTGAATTAAAAGATTATGATGAAAGTCATTTTGCAAGAGTTTTATCTGAATTCAGCGGTTTTGATCTTCATTATATCGACATCACTTCAGATGATTTCATCGACAACATAGAAAAAGTCATTTACCATTTGGATTATCCGGTGGCTGGTCCAGGCTCATTTCCGCAGTTTATGGTTTCTTCGGTTGTGAAAAGACACAGAAAAGTTGTACTTGGAGGGCAAGGAGCTGACGAAATATTTGGAGGGTATGCCCGTTACCTGATGGCTTATTTTGAACAATGTATTAAAGGCGCCATAGATGGCACATTGAATAATGGTAATTTCATTGTGACTTATGAATCAATAATTCCTAACTTAAAAACGCTCAGCAATTATAAACCTCTTTTCAAGGAATTTTGGGCTCAAGGTCTTTTTGAAGATATGGACAGCCGATATTTCAGGCTTGTAAACAGGAGAAACACTCTTAAAGACGAAATAAAATGGAACAATCTCGGCGATTATTCACCTTATGAAACATTCAGAAAAATTTTCAGCGCTGAAAACGTCGGGAAAGAATCTTATTTCGACAAAATGACCCATTTTGATTTTAAAACTCTTTTACCGGCTTTATTGCACGTCGAAGACAGGATGAGCATGGCTTTCGGTGTTGAATCAAGAGTGCCTTTTCTTGACCACAAACTCGTGGAATTTGTCGCGACAGCACCATCAAACGTCAAATTCAAAGATGGAGAACTAAAGCATTTGCTAAGAACGTCTGTCGGGAAGTTACTACCCCCGATTATTAATAACAGAAAAGACAAGATGGGATTTCCTGTGCCTCTGGTCAAATGGATGAAAAATGAATTGAAAGCTTATTTTTTGGATATTTTTTCATCGGAAGCGGCTTCCCACAGACCTTATGTAGACAATTCGGGAATTGCTTCTTCACTTTCGGATGAAAGAGAATTCGGCAGAAAGATATGGGGTCTTCTATGCATTGAAATATGGCAAAAACAGTTTCATGACAGAGAAACCTATTTTAAAACATTAATAAAAGAGGAATGATATGAAAGTTTTAATTACCGGAGGAGCTGGTTTCATTGGATCTCACCTGGCTGATAAATTAATTGAAAGAGGGGATGAGGTCGTCGTAGTTGATAACCTGGCAACCGGCAGAAAAGAAAACGTAAACAGCAAAGTGGTTTTTTTTGAAATGGACATTTCAAATGACGATCAACTCGGGAAAATTTTTTCTGAACACAGACCTGAAACCGTCATACATGCAGCTGCTTCCTATAAATCTCCCGACGACTGGAGAGAGGACGTAAAAACAAACGTATTGGGAACTGTTAATGTTTTAAAACATTCAAAAGAAACCGATGTCAGGCGTCTTATTTATTTTCAGACATCCCTTTGTTACGGATTGAATCCTATTGAACAACCAATAACATTGAACCATCCTCTTTTTGAAGGAAAATACAACGGAGGCAGCAGTTATGCCATTACGAAAACTGCTGGAGAATTGTTTATTTCATTGAGCGGATTAAATTTCATATCGTTTAGACTTGCCAACGCATACGGCCCCCGAAATTTAAGCGGCCCTCTGCCGACATTTTACAAACGATTGATGTCCGGTGAAAAATGCTTTGTGGCTGACACTAGAAGAGACTTTATCTATATTGACGATTTGATAGCGGTTGTCATAAAAGCGATTTCAATGACTGAAAAGAGCGGTTTTTATCATGTGTCTTCAGGCAAGGATTACTCCATAAAAGAACTATATGATACTCTTTCGAAATTCATAGACGAATCAAAAAAACAAAAAGCAGAATTTAAGCCCAGATCTCCTGACGACACTTACACCATTCTCTTGGACCCCCAAAAAACCTGGGTTGATTTTAACTGGCAAGTTCATACATCTCTTGAAGAAGGCATCAAATCAGCTGTGGAGTGGTACAGAGAAAACAGGATTGAAACAACTTACACCCATCTCAAAAAATGATAGAAGACAAGCTCTTAGGTTCACGGATACTGATCACAGGCGGGGCGGGTTTTGTAGGTTCTAATCTTGTAAAAAAAATCCTTCTTTCAAAATGCTTTTCTATTACAGTAATAGATAATTTTTTGTCTTCTGAAAAGGAAAATCTTCCCAATGACACTAGGATAAAACTGATAGAAGGATCCTGCGCCGATGACCAAATTTTAGAAAATCTCGGTGATGAATTTGACCATGTGTTCCACTTGGCGACTTTTCATGGAAATCAGAATTCAATATTTGATCCTATCGCCGATCATGAAAACAACTTGTTGACTTCTTTGAAATTCTTCAAAAAAATATCAGATTTTAAAAAAGTAAAAATGACCGTGTATTCTTCCGCTGGTTGCACAACCGCGGCTAAAACTTACGATACACCTGAGCCTACAAAAGAATCAGATGTTGTGTCTTTGTACATGGATTCACCATACCAGATATCAAAAATTGCCGGAGAGCTCTACGCCAATTATTTTTTTTTAAACAAAGGTTTAAAAATTGTTAAAGCTAGATTTCAAAACGTCTATGGACCGGGTGAAATTCTTGGTGCTGGCAAATGGAGGGGCACTATTTCAACTATTTGGAGAAATGTCGTGCCTGTGTTTATTTACAGAGCTTTGAAAAAAAAACCTCTTTTACTTGAAAACAGCGGTAATTCTTCAAGAGATTTTATTTTTGTGGATGATATCGCTGAAGGACTTTTAAAAGCGGCAATTTTGGGCAAGAGCGGAGAAGTATACAACTTGGCAAGCGGTGTGGAAACCGGAATTTTTGAATTGGCTCAAGAAATCAACAGATTATGCGACAATCAGAACAACATTGATTTGCTGCCAAGAAGAAACTGGGATAGATCTGGCAGGCGTTTTGGTGACATAGAAAAATCTTCTCGCGATTTGAATTTTCACCCAAAAGTTTCACTGGCAGAAGGTCTGGAAAAAACAATATCATGGACTAGGGAAAATATGCGGATCATAGAATCGTGCATAAAAAAGCATGATAAACAAATTTCGGTCTTGTCGAATTGAAGAAAAAGAAAATCTTAATTGTCACTCACACCGACATAAGCAATGACCCGAGAATAACAAAGCATCTTAACTATTTTCGCAAAAAGGACTGGCAAGTTGAATGTTTGGATGGCAGAGGACGCGTTGATTCTATAAGTTTCTTTTTTTTCTTTGTAAAATTGCTGATTAGAGACATAATCGGAGCTTATTCAGAAAAATACAAATGGATTAAGAAAAAAATTAAGAGAGAATTCCGACCAAGCTTGATTCTTGTAAACGATTGGCCTACTCTTCCACTTGCCTGCGCTTTAAAAAAAAGATACTCGGCGAAACTTATTTATGATGTGCACGAGTGGTCGAGAGAGGAACATTTACGGGATATTAAAAAAAGAATTTCTGTGATTCCAGCTTGCGAAAAAATCGAGAATAAATTTATCCATTGCGCCGATGCAGTTTATACGGTTAACGAGTCCATAAAATTTAAAATAAGAGAGTTTTATGGAATTGAATCTGAAATTATCAGAAATTGCGCTTTTAAAGCTGACATAAAACCTGAAGATAAAAAGTTCTGTCACCCAGTAAAATTCTATTACCACGGGGTGTATTTACCGATGAGAAAGATTGAAATATTCGCTAAAGCAATAAGCCATTTCCCTGAAAGATTTGAGTTGTACCTTAGGCTTGTCGGGAAGATTTCAAAACTTAAACATTTTTGTTCTGGTATGAAAAATGTTTATTTCGTAGATCCAGTCCAAATGAAGGATCTTATAATCCAATCTCAGGACTACGATGTAGGAGTTGCATACATTTACCCTTCGAATTTCAACAACCTAATATCCCTTCCCAATAAATTTTTTGAATACATTATGGCCGGCCTTCCTGTTTTCAGCGGACCTTCTCCTGAGATGAAAAAAATAATTGATGAATTCAACATCGGGTTTGTCAGCGAAGGTTTTTCAGTCCGATCTATTGTAAGAACTTTAGATGAAATTTCTACAGAGAAGGTAAAAAAAGCTTACATGAATGTTTTTAAAGCTCGGGAGAAACTCAACTCCGACATCGAGTGGGAAAAGATTGTCAAAAAAGCGGATTCATTGATCAATGAATAAAATCCTCGTCCTTATCAGTGACTCTTACGGCGGAACAGAGAGAAGGTTTTCAAGGTATTTTGAGTACGCCAGAGATAAAAAAAATGATATTACGTTATTTATAAATAAAAGTCTTTTTTTGAAAATACAAAAATCCGGTCTTTTATCGGCAACAGAACAAATTGTCGTATTTCCAAATATTTTCAGCGCTTTTTACAACGGCAGATGGAAATACAAAAACCGATTTTCTTTTTTATTGAGTAAATTAGATGTTCTTATGGCTTCTTTTTATTTGACAATTTATGTTTTCGTAAAAAAACCAAAAGTCATCCATGCTGTACTATCTGGTGTCTACGCCGTTTTCCTTTTGTTGATTTTACAGTTGTTCAAGATAACGATAACAATGCCATCTATAGACCTTTCAAAACTGACAAGTGAAAAATTCGGTTTGTTTTTCAACTTGCTCGCTTTGAAACTTTGCCACAGGGTAGACGTACTTTCTCCTGGAGCTGTGCCTGAAATCGTATTCAAGGGTATAAAAAGAGAGAAGATATTCGTGTCAAAGTGCAGTTTTACTGACACGGAAAAATTCAAACCTTCTGATAAAGTCCCAAAAATTGTTTTTGCAGCGAGACTGGAAAGCTACCATAGGCCAATGACTTACCTGAAATCCGTGAAATTGGCGGGATTAAAAGACGCACAATTTTGCATTATTGGCAAAGGGTCTCAAGAGGATGAGTTGAAAAAAATTGTTGAAGAAGAATTGAAAGGTATCAACGTCAGGTTGTTTTTTAAAGAAGACATAAGCGAAGAACTCGCATCGGCTATTATTTTCGTAAGTCTAAAAGACGATAACTACCCCTCTCAAAGTCTCATCGAAGCAATGTCCTGTGGATGTTCGATAATTTCTTCTAAAGGCGGAGACACTGAACTTTTGGTGAAAAAGGAGTTTGGTTTCATCGTCGATATTGACGAGCGGATTATTTCTGAGAAAATCAAGGAACTATTGGATAATACTGAAAAGGCTAAAGAAATGGGGAATAAGGCGAGGCTTTTTATAAAAGAGAACCACACTGTTGAAAAATTCGACTGCTACTTAAGAGACTTTTGGAATACCGGATAGGAACAACTCGGAATTAATAATTCTCCAAAAAACACTGTCGTATTTTTGTGTTTTTGTGATTTTATCCGGGTAAATATAGGACATCCATTCCTTTTCAGGTGTTGGAAATCCCAGCTTTGATTTTCTCCATACCGTTGAAGGAGAGACAATTCCTGCAACAGATTCTCTTAGAATCCATTTTTGCCAGCCCAAGTGAATCTTGTAACAGGACGGAATTTTCATTACGTATTCTATAAGCCTGTAATCCGTGAAGGGAACTCTCGACTCAACCGACCATCTCATGGAGTTTCTGTCCTCGTATCTAAGCAATCCCTGAAGGTTGAAACCCAGCTCGTCGTTGTGGAGAATTTTGTTGAAGGGAAGGTTTAGTCTTTCTCTTTGAATAGAGGAAATTTCACTCCAAGGGATTTTATTGTTTTCTGCTGTTTTAAAAGAACGTTTCTTTATATTTGTAATGTAAAATTGGGACAGAACTTCTCTGAGGTTTTTGGCAAATTCAGAATTTAGAATTTTGTAAATGGAGGATAGTTTCAATTCATTAAGAGTTTGTTTTATTCCGTAAAGCCTCTTTCTAAAAAGGAGATCTCTTAAATTGCCCTCGGCGAGGAAATAGGGATAGTAGAAAAAATACCCGCCGAATAATTCGTCGGCACCCTGACCGTCTAAGACAACTTTTACGTGATTTGAAGCTTCTTTCATGACCCTGTATTGAGCGTAGATCGATGTTGATGAAAAGGGCTCATCTTGGCAATCAATAAGATCGGCCATGTCTGATTCGAATTCTTTAGCTTGAGGATAGATGAAAAAACCTTCGGCACCGGATTCTTTTATGATTTTGTTTGCCCAGAAGCTTTCGTCAACGTATTTTTCATTTTTGTATGCAGAAGTGAATGTTTTTTGCCTTTCTCCTACGCTTTCGATCCCTTCTTCTTTAAGAAGATTGTTTATAATCATGACTATAGATGAGCTGTCTACGCCGCCTGAAAGGCATGATCCGACAGGAACGTCTGCTCTCAGCCTCAATTTGACAGAATCTATGAGAATATCTCTTACCTCGGATGAATAGGTTTTGGCTTTTTTCCCGTCGAATATTTCCCGGCGGAGTTCGAAAGGGCAGTTCCAGTATTTTTTTTCCTGGGCACTCAGGTTTTTCGTGTCAATTACTAAATTTGTAGAAGGTTTAAGTCTGTATACGCCTTCGTACATTGTTTTCTCGGAAAAGTCATGGAGCCAGGAAAATACATATATCATAAGTTGGTTTAAGTCCGGTTTTCTTTCTACAAGCCCGGAGGCGAACAGAGCTTTGATTTCGGATCCAAAGATAAAATAATTTTCCGTGGCGCGGTAGTAAAGAGATTTTACGGAGACTCTGTCAACTGACAGAAACAAAGCATTTTTGACGGAGTCGTAAAGAGCAAAAGCCCAGTCTCCGTTGAAATGTTTTACGCAGTTTTCTCCCCATACATCATAAGCCGCGAGGATGACTTCAGTGTCAGTGTTGGAGTAAAAAAAGCGGCCCCTAGATCTCAAATATTCTTTCAATTCGAGGTAATTGTATATCTCTCCGTTAAAGGCGATCCAATACCTTCGGTTTTTGTACGGCATAGGCTGATGACCGGCGCTGGAAGTGTCAATGATCGAAAGTCTCCTGTGCCCGAGAAGAAGTCTTGCGGGTCTGTTGAAGTCTTTTATGTGTGCTGGTTTATTGATTTTACTGTCGTCGCCCCGCAGTTCGGTGATGCATCCTGAATCGCTGACGTGAATAAACCCTTCATCGTCAGGGCCTCTGTGTTTTATGCGATTTGTCATATTCAGGATGACCACGGGATCGACGTCGCTATTTATTGAGAGAATTCCAGCGATTCCGCACATCAGCTTTTGGACCTCTTGAATGATTTTATGCTTTTTTGAATGGCGAGCATTTTTGCGTTGAGGTATGAAATTGATCTTTCGAGGATAAAATTGTAGGAGCTGTTTCTGATTTTCACGACGAAGATAGATCTTTTTTCGGACAGGGATATGTTTTCGACTTTTCCGGTGAACGAAAAATTCAGGGGTTCACCTGAGAACCTGAGAATTTCCTCGAACCTCTCTGAGGTTATTTTGTTTTCAACGCCGGTTCTCAGATCTTTAATTTTCAGAGCCATGATTTTTTTGGGATTAGAGGGATAGGGCATCCATTGTATGATTTCAATCATGCCTCCAGTCGAGAATGATGGCATTCCGGGGAAATCTATTTCAAGGGACAGAATGTTGTCTTCTGAATCCAGGTTCGGGTCGTATATATACGTCCTGTTTCTGCCTTCCTCTTTAGCCCTGTAAAGAGCTTTGTCCGCTTGTTCCACCAGGTCTGATTCGGATCTTGAGTTGAATTTCGGGTATTCGGAGATTCCAGATGATAGGGTTACGTTTAAACTGTTACCTTCGGATTTGAAATTCGTTCTTTCAATTTTTTTTCTAATTTTTTCAGCTATTTCAAAAGCTTTTGAGGCTTCCGCGGATGGCATCAACACCACGATTTCTTCACCGCCGTACCTGCACGCGGCGCCTGAAGAAGATGTCTCGTTTCTGATGATTTCGGAGACTTCTCTGAGGACAGAATCCCCTGTCTGATGTCCGTATGTGTCGTTTATTTGCTTGAAATGGTCTAAGTCGAAAAAAATGACCGAAAAAGGAGAAGAATCATCCGCGGACAGAAACAGTTGTCTTGCATTTTTGTTGAAATAATCTCTCATATAAAGTTTGGTCAATTCGTCGTATTTTGCACTCTGCATTTTCATGACGAACTCTTCGCATTTTGAGCATTCTTCGAAAGTAAAAGTGTTGACAGAAATGTTTTTCTTGCGGCATCTTGCTCTAATGACTGAAGCTGTAACACCGCCGGTATTTTTCTCTCCCAGTAAAACAGTAGCTTCGAGGTATTCACAAGCAGGATACATCATCGTGCATTCGTCGCAGACCCATGGACTTATGGAATAGATTGTCGGCTTGGAAGCGATATCGCATATCTCTCCTATCTCCGATTCTATCCTGAAAGAACACGGTCTGTACCTTTTCATTTTTTTCCCCTCAATTTTTCATAATTATAAGGCTTCGAAGGCATCATTAAAAATAAAAATTGTCCAAAAATTTGACGCCATGTTATATTTACGATAATAGTTGAAATATTGTAATAACAATATTAAAGAGGTGTAAATGAGTGAAGAGCAGTTGAAAAGATTGCATGATATGAAAGAGCAGGCTTTTCTCGGAGGCGGAGAAGAGAGAATAGAGCAGCAGCATGAGAAAGGAAAAATGACCGCGCGAGAAAGACTTGCAAAACTTCTCGACGAAAACTCTTTTGAAGAATTTGATATGTTTGTCACCCACAGGAGCGATGATCCAAATCTCGCGGAGAAAAAAATACTATCCGATGGCGTAATAACCGGCTACGGAACGATAAACGGTAGGCTAGTTTTCGTTTTTTCTCATGATTTCACAGTTTTTGGAGGTAGCCTTTCTGAGACATTCGCTGAAAAAATTGTCAAAGTGATGGATACAGCAGCAAAAGTGGGAGCGCCGATAATAGGGCTTAATGATTCAGGCGGCGCGAGGATTCAGGAAGGTATAGAATCTTTAGCCGGATACGCCGAAATATTTTACAGAAACGTCATCTATTCCGGAGTTGTCCCTCAGATTTCCCTTGTCATGGGGCCTTGCGCGGGAGGTGCGGTTTACAGCCCGGCCATTACGGATTTTATAGTCATGGTCGACAAAAAAAGCTATATGTTCGTCACGGGTCCAAAAGTCGTCAAAACCGTGACGAGTGAAGTTGTAGACGAAGAAGTTTTAGGCGGAGCGAGGATTCATTCAACAAAAAGCGGCGTTTCGCATTTTGTGACGGAGGAAGAGGAAGAGGCTCTCTTGGTTGTAAAAAAACTCCTGAGCTTTTTCCCTCAAAACAACATGGAGGATCCCGATATTCTGCCTTGCAACGATCCGGTCGATAGGATTGAATTATATCTTAACGAAATCATACCGGAAAATCCTAATAAGCCCTACGACATGAAGGAAATAATCGAAAAAGTTCTAGATGCCGGTGAGTTTGTCGAAATACATCAAAATTACGCTCCGAACATAATAATTGGTTTTGGAAGACTGAACGGTCATTCGGTAGGGATTGTCGCTAACCAACCGAGGTACCTGGCAGGTGTCCTCGATATTGAGGCGTCTGTGAAAGCAGCGAGGTTTGTGAGGTTTTGCGACTCTTTCAACATACCAATAATTACTTTTGTCGATGTTCCCGGGTTTATGCCGGGGACAAAACAAGAGCACGGAGGCATCATAAAACATGGGGCGAAACTACTTTTCGCTTTCGCCGAAGCTACAGTTCCGAAATTAACCGTCATAACAAGGAAGGCTTTCGGCGGAGCTTACGATGTAATGAGCTCCAAGCATTTGCGCGCGGATTTGAACTACGCCTGGCCGAGCGCTATGATAGCAGTTATGGGCCCGAGAGGCGCGGTAGAGATACTTCACAGAAAAGAGATAAAAAGCTCCGAAAATCCCGAAGAGACAGCGAAAATTTTCGAAGAAGAATACACGAATAAATTTGCCAACCCCTATCTTGCAGCATCCAGGGGGTATGTCGATGATGTGATTGAACCGGCGACGACCCGATTCCGGCTGATAAAAGGATTGGAAATGCTCGCTACTAAAAGAGAATCGTTGCCGCCAAAAAAACACGGGAACATCCCGCTATAGAGCAATGGTAAATTTTTCTGGTATCTTAAATTCAGCCACAGAAGGCGCCCTTTCGCCGGGAATGCTCGCTATCGTGGGTATGTTGGTCGTCTTTATCGGTCTGGTACTCCTTCAATTTTTCGTCAACATCTTTCATTCCATACTCCTGGGCATTGAAGCAAAGGAGAATAAAAAACGAGCCAAAAAGATAAGAGACGGAGAACAAAACACTAACGTTTCAAAAGAAGAAGCTGTCGCGATAGCTCTCGCGCTCGATATCTATCATAGAAAATTTATGGCTGAACATGATTATATTTTGACTTTAAAGAAATACACAAAAAACGTCACTCCCTGGAAAACAGGAAACATGAACGGTTTCCCTAATGTTTTCAAGAAATCCTGGAGGTAGAGATGAGAAAGTATTCTTTTATCATAAACGACAG
>JAFGON010000053.1 GCA_016926475.1 candidate division WOR-3 bacterium
CCGAATCCTGTCTGTCCGGGAGCTTCCACGAAGAGAACCTCAGCGTCTCTCGAACCTTCTCTGTAGACAGGTCCGTTTAAGAGTGGGAGGTTCTCAGGGTCAGGGTTTCCTGCCCTCGAAAGATTGTCGGCAAATACCGCTGAGGCGATCAGCAGCATAGCTGAAGCCAGTACCGCAAATTTCTTCATCATAGCACCTCCTGCTTTTGTACTGTTATTTTATACTTTGCAGTATTTTACAACAATTTATCTTCCATTGAAAGGGGAATTTAAACTTCCGCCGAAAGAGATTGTGTTATTTTTAACTAGGTTGTAAATTTTTCGGGTTTTTTTCTCTTGAGAGAAAAAAAATGAAATTTTTGATCCTTTGAGCTCTTTTTCCAAAATTTCCCTTTCCATAAGATGCACCTGGTTATCGGCTATGTTTTTACCGGAGTAAGGTGAAAACGGCATGGGTATGAACTGGCCGAAAGAAGCTTCTATTTTAATTTTGGAGTAATCCCAAAGTTCTCTGATAGTCTGCGCAGTCTCTTTCGCGTCTTCTTCTCTAGATGTAGGCAGCCCTGTCAAAAAATACAGCTTTATCTTACTAAAGCCTTCTGCTTTAGCCTGTTTGAATATTTCAAAATATTTTTTACGCCTGAAAGGTTTTCCGATTTCAAAAGAAAGCTCTTCTGAAAATGTCTCGGGCGCAAGGGTCAGGGTATGGGCGTTTTTTTTTGCGAAGAGAGAGATTATTTCTGCGGATAAAAGGTCGGCTCTGCATGACGGAAGGGAGACTTCAGGGCATGCTTCCAATATCGATTTAATATCCGGGTGGCTTAAAAGAGCCGCGCTGACGAGTCCGATCTTACCTTTGGGCAGGCTGTTTATGTCGCTGACTATGCTATTTGTTTCTCTGGGCTCGAACTTGTTTCTTAGAGATCCAAGCCAGCAAAATTTGCAACTAAAAGGACAACCTCTTGAGATCTCGACGAGTCCGGATTCGCCAAAGGAAGAAATCCGGCAGAATTTTACAGATCTACCAACGCCGATGGGGGCGAATCTTATGGGTGACAGTTTCCTTTCACCTTTGAATAACAGCCATGGCATATCCGTCTTCTCAGACAAAAAATCCTTGAAAATCTCCGGGAATATTCCGTCTCCGTCTCCAACAAATATAGCGTCGCATATTTCAAGAAAGGAATAGGGGACTGTCAAGACTCCAGCCCCGCCGCACAGCACCTTCAGGTTTTTTCTTTTTTTCTTCAAAAACGGGATTATTTTTGAAAGTTTGAAATAATCTCCCGCCCAGCTCGCCGTCACCGCCAGGATGTCGAACTTTTCTATTTCATATCCGCTCTCCTGTCCTTTGAATACATCCCGGTTTTCAAGTATAAAATCGGTGAAAACCCCGGGTTCTGCAGAGAGCTCCTTTTTGATATAATGGAGGCTTAGAGAAGAAAACGTCGCCCTGTTTCCGCCTGGGCAGATAAGTCCAACGTTGAGGGCGGATTTTAAATACGCTTTCTCCATTTTTCAAAAGAGGATAAGAAGTGTACGAAAAATGGACTCAAGCCGCCGATAATTCGGGCGTCTTTCAGAGACTGCCTGAAAGACTGGCAGTCCTGAAAATCCGGCATAAGAAGTCCGCACCTTCCAATCTCGCAAGGGCTGTGAGCGTCGCTTCCCGCGGTGAATAAAAGTCCCTTTTCTCTGGCGAAAAGGAGAGCCTTGGAGTTATCCCCGCCGAAAAGGCATCTGGCGTTTTTTACTTCAACCGCGTCTGCAAGGGCTGCCGCCTTTTCTATATCACCGCTGATTCTCGAACCTCTGAAACGGTCAAACGGGTGGGGAATTGATATAAAGCATTGTTGGTCTATCGCGATTTCAACTGTTTTTTCAAGCGTCAACCCCGGCGGAATCTTTTCGCTCACGAAAAGAAGGAGAAGTTCGCCTGAAAGAGTTGCCACTTCTTCTCCGGGAAATATAATTCCGGGAAACTTTTTTGCATAGTTCAGAGCGTTTTCGACCTTGTCGTGGTCGGTGATAAAAACCTTGTCGGTCTTACCCTCTTCGATGGACCTGATAATGTCTTGGAGTTTTATCATTCCGTCTTTTGAAATAAAGGTATGAAGATGGGTTTCAACTCTCACGTATTTTGACAATTTTTATCTCCGTTTTCATAAAATAAATCTTTGACCTTGAGCGAAAATAGTTTGGATAATATAATAAACGCACAAACGACTGCGGAGAAGCTTTTTTTAAAAAAAGGAGACAGCAAGCATGACACCTGAAGAAATAGTCCCCCAAAATCAGGATGAAATTGAAGACATGATCAATTCAGGGCTTTCTTATATCGAGGAGAAAAAATACAAGGAAGCGGAAGAACTTTTCAAAAAAGCCGCCGAATCAGGTTCATCGGAAGCTAACTATAACCTCGGCGTTCTATACGGAATGGTCTACCTCAAGGATTTGACCTATGAAGAGATGTGGGAAGAAAATTCGGATTTAGAAATTTGGTTTGAGAGAGCCGAATTGGCTTATCAAACCGCGATTGAATTGGATAAAAAAAATATTCACGCCATGAGAAACCTTGCCACTCTTTACGCCGAGAGAAACCAGAAAGAAGATGCTCTTACGCTGTTGAGAAAGGTTTTAGAAATTTCACAGGACGAAGACTACAATCAGCATATAAAAGACCAGATGGGTGACGTCGAGGCGATGTAGTATAGATGGGGCAAATAAAAAAACTCGACGGTTATCTGATTTCAAAGATAGCTGCGGGCGAGGTCCTTCAGGGCATACATTCGGTCGTAAAAGAGCTTGTAGAAAACTCGCTTGACGCCGGAGCGACAAAAATTGACGTGTTTATCGAAAACGGCGGATTCACAGGTATAACCGTCAAAGACGACGGCAAAGGAATTCTTCCCGAAGACATGGAGCTAGCTCTGACGCGACACGCTACAAGCAAAATCGACAGTTTCGAAGCTCTTTTAAACCTTGCTTCCTATGGCTTCAGGGGTGAAGCGCTCGCTTCCATAAGCTCTGTTTCGAGGATTGAGCTTCAGAGTTCTACGGAAGAGGACTCATGCTTTTCTCTAGTTTTAGAAGGAGGGGAAAAAAAGGATTTTTCACCTACGGTTTGTCAGAGAGGAACTAAGGTTGAAGTCCAAGACATATTTTTCAACGTTCCAGCCAGAAGAAAGTTTTTAAAAACCCCAAGATACGAGTCTTTAAGAGCTAAAAAGGCATTAGCCTGTCTTGCGCTCGCTAATTTGGGGGTCAGCTTTTCGTGGTCTGAAGTCGAACAGAAAAAAAACATCAGGGTTGGCCCTGACTCCGATCTTATAGACAGGTACTGTGCTTTCATATCTCCGGATTTGATGGATCATTTCGTGCCGTTTGAAAGGATAATGCCGGACATAAAAATATACGGCATACTCGGAGAGCCTTTTGTTGCCGCCAAAAAACCTTTCAGCCCTGTTTTTGTGAACAAGAGAGCTGTTGCTGAAAAGAGCATCAGCGCCGCTGTGAGGGCCGGATTCGGCTCGCTTGTCTTTGACCGTCTCCCAGTCTTTGCCGTTTTCATAGAAATCGACCCCGCGCTTGTCGATGTAAATGTTCACCCCTCGAAAGATGAGGTCAAATTAAGCGATCAGGGCTTTGTGTTTAGAGAGGTCAGAAGAGCTGTTGAAAACGCTCTTTCCAAGTCGAGTGTCAAGATTTTCGACACCCAGACCTTTAATGTTTCAGAATTGGAAGTTTTCAAAGAAAAGACGGATGTTGAAACTTCTCGGCAAATCGAGACTGAGAATCATGCCGCCTTGAAGGAAAACATGACGATTTATGAAAACGCGCCTTTTTTTGCCTCTTCCTTCTTTCAGATACACGACACATACATTGTTGTCGAGACAAAAGGCGGGGTGATTTTCATAGACCAGCACGCTGCCGCCGAGAGAATACTTTACGAGGAAATTCTCTACAAAAGGGATATTGAAATTCAAAATCTGCTTTTTCCGGTCGTCGTAAACTTAAACGAAGACCTCTGGAGCATGATAGAAGAGACAAAAGGAAAGATTTTAATTTCCGCGGGATTTCAGATAAAGATCCTAAGCGGAGCGATAACAATCGAAAGCGTCCCCTCGGGAATCGAAAATACGTCCCATTCGGAGATCGCGTCTTTGGTAAGAGACATAATAGAACAGGAAGGAAGGGACGAAAGCAGGGAAAAAATCGCCGCAAGGGTAGCTTGCAAAGCTGCCATAAAAGCGGGGGACAAACTCGACAGAACCGAAATAGAAAAGCTTGTGGGCAGACTTTTTCTCTGCCGCCAGCCGCATATATGCCCTCATGGAAGGCCGACTATGTTCCGTATAACAAACGGGGAGATCGAGAAGAAATTCGGAAGAATCAAATGAAGTCTATACCTGTGATTACCGGCGCCACTGCCGTGGGAAAAACCGATGTAGCTCTATTGATTTTGGACATGAAAGAAGCAGACTACATTTTGAGCGCGGACTCGAGAAAAGTTTACAGAGGTCTTACCGTGGGCACTTCGTCTCCGTCGCTTGAAGAGATAAAAAAATATCCTTACGAGTTGATAAGCGTTCGGGATCCCGACAGTTTTTTTTCCGCGAGCGAATTTTCAAAAACCGCGGAAAGAATTCTGCTTGAAAAAAAAGAAAAACCTCTGGTTGAAGGCGGAAGCGTCCTCTACATAAAAGCTCTTTTTGAGGGTCTTTTTGAAGCTCCTCCTGCGGATATTGAATTGAGAGATGTTCTTAAAAAAAGGCTCCAAGAAGAGGGTTGTTCTAAACTCTGGGAGGAACTCCGGGTAAAAGATCCTGAATCGGCTGGGTCTATTCACAGAAACGACTCTGTGAGAGTTATCAGAGCGCTTGAGGTCCTCTATCAGACGGGAAAATCAATGAGAACACTTTGGAGGGAAAGACCAACCGAAAATCAATTCAGGGCTTATTACGTGGGTATTAGAATGTCGCCTGCAAGGATAAAGGAAAAGATTAGAAAAAGGACTTTTCAAATGCTGAAATCCGGCATGCCCGAGGAAGCCTATTTTTTGAAAACTAAATTCGGATCGAGTGTTTGGCCATTTAGTTCGATAGGTTACAAGGAAGCTTTAGACCTGTTCGAAGGCAGACTGAATTTTGACGAAGCTCTGGAGAGAATCTCAGTTCTCACTTGGCAATACGCGAGAAAACAGACGGTGTTTTTGAAAAAATTAAAGGATATTTTTTGGATTGACTGTGATAACATCACACCCAATGAAGCCGCACAGGCGGCGGTTCATTACTGGAAAACAAATGGATTATAAACCTAAAGAAAAAAACGCTCCTGATGCAGCTCTTATAGCCGTCACTGCTCTGATATTATTGTTCGGACTCTTTGCTCTCAACCAGGCTACATTGTGGGCTGGTTCATCGTTTTTGCTGAAGCAGATCATATGGATTGCCGTTTCAATAATCGTGATGTTTTTGATATCTCTGAATTTAAAAATGTCTATCGTCATCTCATATTCCTATGTTATCTATGCTTTGACAGTTGTTTTCCTTTTTTTTCCCCTTTTGCCCTTTTTAGGAGCCGGTCAAGCCAACAGGTGGGTCGATTTCAGAATTTTCAAAGCTCAGCCCTCAGACATAGCCAAACTCGGTTTGATATTCTCTCTCGCAAGATATCTTTCCGAAAGGTACACGTTTTACGACGCCGTCAAGAGAAGCTTCCTCAAATGGAGATATTCAAAGAAGGACAAATTTTACAAATTGCCTGCGGCGGTGAGGAGAAAACCCAACGATCCTTTGATCATTATTGAATCATTTGTACTGACCTTAATACCTTTTTCAATAGTGATGGCAGAACCGGATTTGGGAACTTCCATAGTGTATATTTTCATATTCTTGACTATGCTCTATTTCTCGGGAGTTTCTCTGGCTACAGTTATTTATATCATCTCGCCTTTCGTCTCTGTTCTTCTTGCGATATTGCTCGTCGTGAATTCTTTCTCTGTGACAAATATTGTCTTTATAACTCTTTTGTTTTCTACCCTTATAGCGACTTTTGTCATATTCAGGGTGAAATGGAAGGGTGTGGTCGCTGTCATGGCGCTGAACATTCTGGTAATGGTTTCTGCGCCTTTGATATGGAATGGGGTTCTCAAGGAATACCAACGAAAAAGGGTTCTAATTTTTCTTGACTCCGACTCGGATCCGACAGGGGCGGGTTGGCATATTCTGCAGTCAAAAATGGCTATAGGATCCGGACGAATTTGGGGAGAAGGAATTCTCCACCTTGAAAAAAGGGAGCTTTCGTTTTTGCCTGAACAACACACGGACTTCATTTTCCCTGTGATAGCGAAAAAAAGCGGTTTTATCGGTTCAGTTTTTCTCATGACTATGTATCTGCTGTTTTTGATGAGGTCCATTACACTCGCTTACAAGACAAAATCAATGAGTTACCACCTTGTGATAATCGGCATTTGCAGTCTTTTCGCGTTTCAAATAACAGTTAACATCGGAATGACTCTCGGCTCTCTGCCAATAGTAGGCATTCCTCTGCCTTTTATAAGCTACGGCGGGTCATCCATGCTTATGTCTTTTTTTCTACTCGGCATATTGTTCAATTTGAGTTCAACCAGCCAATGAAACAAAAGCTGAAAAAGAGAATGGTTTCGGCTTTATTTTCTCTTTTTCTGCCCTCAAAATGCCCGGTTTGCGGAAAATTGCTTTCGGACTCTGAAGTCTATGTCTGTGAAAACTGCCTGAGGGAATCTTTTTATTATGAAAAATGCCCTTTTTGTCATTTTCCTCTTCCTCTGGAGGGGAAGTGTCTTTTCTGTGGAAGAGATCGGGAAATTGATTCAGAAAACATCTTCTTTTTGGGACCCTACCGCGGGGCTTTGAGAGAAGCGATCAAAGCCATGAAATTCGAGGGTTATTCCAAAATAGGCAGGATAATAGGAAAAGAATTTTCAAAAGTGATAAAGCTACCGCAGGAAAGATCCGTTTTTATTCCTGTTCCACTTTCCAGGAAAAACTTCAGAAAAAGAGGGTTCAACCAATCAGCTGTAATCGCTCGATCCGCCGCGGAGGTTTTAAACCAGGATTTTATCGATGAAGCTCTTCAGGTAAAGGGTAAAAAGAAAAATCAGATGGAGTTGAACCACGAAGAAAGAATTGAAAACATCAGGGGTAAGATGTCGGAGGGGAAAAATTTCAACTTAATAAAAGGCCGGAATATTATTATTTTTGACGACGTGATGACGACAGGAGAAACTTTGAGGGAGGCAAAGAGAGTTTTAAGAAAAACTGAAACAAAGGGTTTATTCTGCGCCGTGGCTGCTATCGTCGTCGATTGATGTTTTCGCGATATTTTCCAGTTTTTCAAAAAGCTTTTCAATTGTTTTTATATCCGACGCAATACTTTCATTAGGTGTCTTCCCCGTGAAATCGATCTCTTCAAGATTTGAAAATAAATTCCTGAAATATTCGGTTTTCAAGCGTTTTGAAGCAAAATCCGACATTTCTCTGAAACTCTCAAGATTTTCATCGCTGAAAAAAGATACAAGGCTCTTTTTTAAAAAAAGAAAGGATTTTTCGTAGTCTCCCCCCATTGAGTGTTTCCTTGCCTGTTCCAATAACTTTTTGAAAGTTTTCTTTTTTCTGTTTGTTTTCGACAAGAAAATTTTCCGTCTTGAGAAAAATATTGCTGCTCCAAAAGCGAAAATCGAGACAGACAAGGCGAATGACGAAATAACGACAGATCTAGGCAATTCGGGTATATTCAATTCTCGGATATCTGCGCCCGGTGGGATTGTGTCGCGCTTATAGCATGTGTCAATAGGTGTCAGGTCTCCTGACGCCGACAATGTGCAGGGAGGAGTTTCGCTCGTCACGTAACTTCCAAGAGAAGGGTCAAAATAAGAGAATTGGACTGGCTGGATAATTATCGGGGTAGAATTGGTGGGGACGAGCGTCCATTTTGTTGTTTTCTTTCCTTCAATGTAAGGGGACATCGATGTAATCTCGATTTCAGATGAAGCGTAGTAAAGGTCCGCTCCTTCGGCCTGGGGGGGTTGGATATCTTCGATGCCCTTAATGTTTCCTGTTCCCGATATTATAACTGAGATCTCGGCGGTTGAATCGACATTTTCTGGAGCTCTAAGGGAGACGAAAAATTTCCCTACGCTGCCCCTAAATGTCGGTGGGACACCCTCAAGTGGAAGGGGTTTGACGTTAAGAACGAGTGAATCAGAGTATATATTCAGAATTTTCGGCAAAAGAGGGTATGATGAAAACGTGATTTCGACTCCTGCCCCGGAAACAGTCGCTGGTCCTGCCTGAAGAGGGAAGACAATCCATTTAAGAGAGTACTTGTAAACTTTTCCGAAGTCTGTACTTAACTCGGATGACTGGAAAAGGCTATCCGCTATTTCCGCCCAAAAACCGTTGAATGAAGGGTAATAGATAAAATCCGGATATTTTAAAAGTTTGAATTTTGAAAATATCGAGAGTTCTGCGACGATTTGTTCGTTGACGTAAGGATATCTGTCGCTGACGCTCATAGCCATCTTTACGGGATTTATCGCTGTTAAAAGGGGTATTCCGGAAGAGTCTGTTCCCCTTGAATAAAGCATTACAGAATCCCCTTTTACGCTTACGCTCAGGCTTTTCGTCAGGGCGCTTTCGGTCTTGCCGTTTGACAGAACAGCCTCCAAAGTGATTTCATAATTACCACCGGAAAGTGGGTAAACGGAGTATCCATACATATGAATATTTTTTTTGTTTCCGTTGACGATTATTGTGCTCATCGAAACAGAAGGATTTGAAATCTGAAGAGAATTGTCGGAATGGATTTTTAGATCGGTAAGCATTTCAGAACCCGTCATCCTGATCTCGACTGTAAAAAAAGCCGAACCAGCGACTTCGGTTGTCAGAGTCTGCGGTCTTATTACTATTTCAGCGCTGTATAGGTTCGTGAAAATCAAAAAAAACAAAAAAGCCAAAGTTCTCATAACTTTATTACCATTGCCCTGAAGGCACTGATTTCCCATCGTCTTGAGGGAGCAGAGAATCTTGACCCGGAGAATTTAGAGCCGCGTCGAGGATTCTCTCCGCCTGTTCTTTTGTCATCGGAGGTGTTTCGCTCTGGCTTTCCTGATCTTGCTGATCCTGATCGGGATCAGGATCCTGCTGATCCTGTTGATCAGGATCCTGCTGATCCTGATCTTGTTGATCCTGATCGTTTTGGTCTTGATCGTTCTGATCCTGGTCGGGATCCTGATCTTGTTGATCCTGCTGATCAGGATCTTGCTGATCCTGATCGGGTTGATCTTGATCGTTCTGATCCTGGTCGGGATCCTGATCTTGTTGATCCTGCTGATCAGGATCTTGCTGATCCTGTTGATCAGGATCCTGCTGATCCTGATCTTGTTGATCCTGATCGTTCTGATCCTGATCGGAATCTTGATCTTGTTGATCCTGCTGATCAGGATCTTGCTGATCCTGATCGGGTTGATCCTGATCGTTTTGGTCTTGATCGTTCTGATCCTGCTGATTATTTTTCATCCGCAGTGCGATCTCAAGGTTTCTGCGGCACTCATCGTCGAAAGGGTTAAGAATAAGGGATTTGACGAGTCTGTCTATCGCGTGTTCAAGGTAGGGGCAATTCGACTCCTGGCAATTTTGCGAGGCTTTTAGATACGAAGTGCCAGCGTTGTAGAGTATGTCTGATTTCATTTCAAAAAGAGCTGAATCCTGCGAGGAAATCGAATCGAATAGTACAGCGGCGCTTTCAGGTTCATTTTTTTCGTAGAGAACAACTCCGAGGTTGTAGATTACAGACCAATCGTCTGGAGATTCTTCGAGGGCTTCGCGATAAAGTTCTGCCGCTTTGTCGAAATTGCCTTCGTCATGAAATCTGGCGCCTTCGTAAGCTTTATCAGGAGGTATTGAAAGAAGCAAAAAAGTCAATATCATAAATAGCATTTTTTTATCCTTCTTTTCTTTTCTACAGTGATTGACAAAGCGATGAGAACCGCTCCGATCGCGAGAGGAATTTCATAGTGATAGACAAAGAGAACATCTTGTTTTTGGCTTATAGTTTCTTTTTTCAAGCCTTCGAGAAAATTGGAAATTTCTTCGGCGGTTCTCGATGAATTCTCAGCTTTCAGATACAGACCTTTGGTCGAGTTTGATATTCGTTTCAGCATTTCTTCGTCGAGGTAGGTTTTCGCGGTGTCATAAGCTGAAAGCATTATATAACCAGTTATTTCTCCCTTGTAGTTTATTTCCGGAACTGGGTCGCTATCGACGCTGCCTATTCCGACTGAAATGACAGGTATACGGTTTTCAGACAGATTTTGAATTCCACCGCTGATATCCGGACCGAAATCTTCTCCGTCGGAGAGTAGAATTACGGCGGTTGACCTTGTCGCCTCTTTTTCTATTACCCTCTCAAGAGAACCGAAAGCTCCGGATAATGCTGTGCCTGTGCTTGTTGTCGTCTGAGCGGAAAGTTTTTCTATGGCGCTGAGCAGGCTTCGATGGTCGAAAGTCAACGGGCTTACTATGGTCGAACTGCCGGAAAATATTATCAGGGATATTCTGTCATCGGGTCGTCTTTCGATTACTCCTGTCATGATCTTTTTTGCCGTCTCAAGTTTTCTGACCGGAAGGGAAGCGTCCATGCTCCTGCTTATGTCGCATACGAAAATTACATCGATACCCTTTTTCGTCATGGATGATATTTCAGATTCGTCTGCGGGTCCAGCCGCGGCGAAAAGGAAAGAGACAAGAGCGAGAACGATGAAAAATTCTTTCAGAATTTCGGCTTTCATGTCTGTCAAAGACAAATTTGATTTATGGCCCGTCGCTAAAATTTTATCGACCAGTTTCCTCTTTCTCATCATATTGAAAACAATGAGAGCGGAACCTATCAAAATAACTACGGGTATCGAGTAGAGGAACAAAGGTCTGGTAAAAATCATGGAATACTCCGAAAAAATGTCCTGTCGAGTAAAAAAGGTATGGCGATTAGAACGATGGAGGCTATGACCCAGAAATGAGCTTTTGAAGGGCTTAAAGCGAGCATATCACCGGTTTCGGTCGTTTTTTCAAGACGATCTATCATCGAAAAAGCCTTTTTCAACGCGTTTCTGTCTGTCGCTCGGAAAGCTGTGTTTTCCGATGAAGCGATTTTATCGAGTAAATCGTAGTCGGCTGTCGAGGCGTAGACGTAACCGTATGTAGGACTGTTGTATGTGAAAGATTCCTGGGTGCCTATTCCTATTGTGTAGATTTTTATTCCGAGCGCTTTAGCCGCTTCGGAAGCGGTCACAGGGTCGATGTAACCGGCATTGTTCGCGCCGTCTGTGATAAGAATGATAACTTTGCTCGGGCATTCAGAATCCCTGAGGCCGTTTGCGGCGAGAGCTAATCCCATGCCTATTGCTGTGCCGTCGGTTATCATTCCTGGCGTAAGTTCTTTTATGCTGTTTACGAGGAAAGAGTGATTTAACGTCGGAGGCACCAAAAGATAAGCGTCGTAGGCAAAAATGGCAATGCCTATACGGTCGTTTTCGCGTGAATCTATGAAATCGGTGGCAATTTTTTTTGCCGCTTCAAACCTTGTCGGCGAAAAATCAGGTGCTTCCATGCTGGTGGAGAGGTCGAGAGCAAGTACGATATCTATTCCGATTTTTTCCCTGTTCAAAATAATCGGTTTCCCGAGGGGTTCGGCAGCCCCGAGTATCGCGGCTATGGAACTGGCGACATAAAACCACAAAAGAGTATTCTTGACAAAAATTCTGAAATTTGTCCTTCCGCTGAAATACGAAGACGCGGAAAAAACGATTGACGGTTTACGGGAAAATTGAAGAAACAAACCTAACGCAATCACGGCGGGAATAAAAACGAGCAACCAGGGATGCGAGAATCTAATCATAGCTCTATTCCTCTTTTGAAATTTTGCGAAGATTTGCTTTTTCCATAAACGAGCAGCCCAGGATGCGAGAATCTAATCATTAGTGTTTCCTAATTCTGCTATTTCTGAAAAATAAAGTTTTCCACAGACGAGCAGCCCAGGATGCGAGAATCTAATCATAGCTCTATTCCTCTTTTGGAATTTTGCGAAGATTTGCTTTTTCCATAAACGAGCA
>JAFGON010000054.1 GCA_016926475.1 candidate division WOR-3 bacterium
CTGGTCATTGCCTGGTTAAGTGATACAACAAGATGTTTTGATATTTCTCCCAGCAATTCCATGTTTTTTGAGTTGTCGGAAGGGAAATCCTTTTCGGTCAGCTTTTCCGCCATGTTTGAAACAATAGCTGAAACATCTCCGTATTTCGATCCCTCGCACGCTATCAGTGACAGAATTCTAAGGTAGACGCTTTTTTCAGGATTTATTCTTCCTATTGTCTTCGTCAAAGTTGTATAAAAAATGCTCCAATTTTCTGATGGGATGTCTTGTCCTTCGTTTATAGCCTTGAGTGCCAAACCGATTTTTTCTGTTTTCTCGCGAAAGGTTTCAACGCATTCCAAGGCTTTTTGCTCGTCGCCAGAAATCAACGCCTGGATGAATTTCCTTTCAAAAACATAATTTTCATCGGACATTTTGTCGAAATGGGATATTCCAGGTCGGGTATCATCAACCGCTGCGCTCAAGTCTTTCGACATTTGAAAAAGCGTCTGGAACCTCAGTCCGAAAAAAGTTATCTTGTCGGCTATTTCGAAAGCTTTTTCTTTCGCACCTTTTTGATGAAGATTTTTCGCGATGTAGGACATAGCGGCAGATCTGTATATGTTGTCGGGCATGTTTTCAGCGATCTCAAGAGCTTTTTGGGTCTTGTTTTCCAAACAAAGAATTTTTGATATTTCGGACATTGCGTAGGACCTCATCTCATGATTGTCCGCAGGTATTCTTTCGAGGATCCTAAGACCTTCTTCTAATTTGTAAACGGAAATTTTTACGGCGATTTCAGCCGTCGTTTTATTCTTCAGGTATACATCCTTAATTTGATCTGCGATTCTCAGTGACCGGTTCAAAGATCCTGTTTCTCCTTTCGCTATCCTTTCAGCGTAGGATATCGCTATAAACGAAAGTGCTGAAAACTTTTCGTTGAGTTCTTCAATCTCTTGGGCTAACGACTCGGACTCTTCAAAAAAACCCATAGAAGCCTTCTTCTTAGCGATGATTGAAAGAATCGCAGGTTTGTTCTGGATGTCTTCATTCGACACGATAATTTTAAGCGCCTCTGAAGGGTCTCCTGTTTTAGCTACCAACAAAGCGATTTCAGATATTTTTTTAGACCTTTCTTCGGAATCGGACAATTTTTCCGCAAGAGTGATCGCCGCTTCGGCGTTTTTCGAATAAATCAACTCGTCTATGACCCTGACGGCCATCTTGTCTTTTTCAACTGTTTCTATAGCTCCCAAAGTCAGCATTTTCCAAACATTTTCTGGTTTTTGAGTTTTTAAAAGCTCGCAAGTCCAGTAAGCCATAAACTTGCTTGAGAAAAAGAACTTCCAGTCGCCGATCCCTTCTGAAAGTTTTGAAAATATCTCCCTGAAAAGCGCGTCAATTTTTTTGTCGCAGTTTTCGGAATTTGAATCACCAACAGCAAGGGATAAAGTTGACAAAACGGATAGCCCGTAATATTTAAAATCGTCCAACCCGGATAAATTCGATATCGTTTCGATTATATCGTCAACTTTATAAATCTGAATTTTCGAAAAATATTCTCTGACATCGATTCCTTTGTAATTTTTGGACTCAGCGATCTTTTCAATGTAAATGAGAAGGGAAACAAGATCCTTTTCGTCATGGGCTTTTCTCGATTTTTGGCCAAGGTTCTTTTCAACTGCCAAAGAAGCCAGCCCAAACTGATAAGGAGCGACCGACGTTCCAAGTAAAAACCGAAAAACCGAAGATCTTGTATTTTTGCCCTCATATATTCGGTCTTTAGACAGATTTTCCCAAATCCACCTTGCTCTGATTTTCTGGCAAAATTCTTCGAAGGGAGAATCTTCCGTTTTTTCTCTCGATATAAGAGCATCCTCGAATTCCGAGACAATGTTTTCAATTTCGCCCTGACAATTATCAAGCAATTTTTTTTTAAAAATCCAATTATCCATTTCGTAGAGTGTTTCGCCTTTTTCGGCCACGATGGTCTTCAAGACACCGGAAAATGGTTTAAAAATATTTTCGGGCAAATCACCTCCGGCGATAAATGAGAGAAATTGAAATCTTACAGGAAAACCGCAAATGGCCAAAGTCAAAAGGGGTTTTAATGCCTCTTCAGCAAAGCCCTTTACCTTTTCGCTGATCAAAACACCGATCTCTTCAATAGAACAACAACTTTCCGCTTCTTTCCTCTCGCAAATTTCCAAAGCGGTGCTTATCATTCCGGCTTGGGCGGGACTGTCGACTTTTAATTTTATTATCAGATTTTCAAAAAACTCCCTGTGTTCAGGCCTGACAATATCTGAAACTCTCCAAAAATCCCCATTTTTCAAATCCAACCCCGTTGTTTCGAGCCCAGAGATTTGATTCTGCCAGAACTGGACGAGTTTATGTGGTCTGTATGAAAATAGATAACGGAGCCAAGTATTAGGTGGCGGCAAGAATGTGGTCAATTGAGGGTATTTTTCCAATCCATCTATGACAACAGTCAACAATGTATGATTTTCCATTTCGTCTATTGCATTATATCTATCATGCAACCTTTGAAGCTTTTCAATGATCTTCACTCCCTTATGAAAACCTCTCAGGCCGTATTTGTCGTCGAGAGTTTCAGAAAAGAAATCCAAAAAATCAAAAGGGTTTGCAATCATATTTATGCCGTTCAAGTCGTATCTTACTGTTTTGCCCAACAATTCTTGAACAGTCACTTCATGTAATATGTCGTCGAGAAGGCGCGATTTACCAGAGCCTGGTCCGCCTGTCAAAAAAAAGACCTTTTTATCTCCATGGAAAAAATCTAAAATATCGGTTTTCTTCTTCGAGTAAAAATCTGAAACTGCTTCGTTTTTAACCTTTTTTTTTCTCGCCATCAAATCTCCGCTAGGAAAAAATTGTATTATTATAAAGTAAAAAACAGAACCTGTAAAACCCGAAGAATCCGCTTAGATTTTCTGATTAAGTGGAAATTGTACTCAATCTTGAAAAAATCCAGATTACTGTTGATTGTCACACGCTTCTGACAGAGAACTAAAAAAAGCCGCCGACGCAGAAAACGAAACTGTAAGTATTTACCGTTTGGTCTCCGGCGTCTCTGTAATCGAAATCGAATGAAAGGTTTAGGTGTTCAGGATACGAAACTCCCCATGGAATACCTACTCCTGCTCCTGCGGACACACCATAACCGAAAGGTGAAAATCCGTCATAACCGAAATCCGTGTTGAATTTTACCTTTGAAAAACCGTTCAATACATGAAAGTAGGGTCCGGTGCCTATCGCTGAAAATGGATAAACAGCGAGATCGATTCCCAGGGTTCCTGCCAGAATTTCTGATTTTGCTCCGGAACCAAAAGCGCTCGATTGGTAATACCTGTCGTAGAAAAGGTTCATCATAAAACCCAGCGACGTTTTTTTGCTCAGCCAAGGAATATAAATGCCTGCTTTTCCTGAAAGGCTGTAATTTTTCAGGTCAAAATAAGAAATTTCATCGTCAATACCTGTCTTGAATCTCTCTGTATAAGCAGGTCTTGAATAACCGACTCCTATCATCCCGTAGTAATTCTTTATCCTCAAATCCACACCAGAAAAGGGGTTGGCAAAGCCGACAGCAGCAAAAGCAAATTGCGATAAAAATAGTAAAATTTTCATTTCTCTCCGTCTCTTGACTTGAAATTTTTCCAAACTTTGTTTATAACAAATATCCTTTAAACGCGCAAGCAAGATGAAAACATCAAAATTTTATTTTATAAACAGGATTATCTGATTTGAATAATTTTTTTTATGTGTTAAAATGTATAAAATAGTTGTTTTTTTGCCCTTAACTTATTTCTATTTTCGGAGGATATATGCCTGATAAAAAAATAGTGATGATAGACGGCAACACAGCCGCGGCTTACATCGCTCATGCCACCAACGAAGTGATAGCTATATACCCGATAACCCCCTCCTCCAACATGGGTGAATTGGCGGACGAATGGTCTTCAAAGAAAAAAACAAACATCTGGGGAAACGTACCTGTTGTCGTTGAACTGCAATCCGAGGGAGGAGCCTCTGGAGCCATACACGGTTCCCTGTCAGCGGGAGCTCTCACCTCTACTTTTACTGCCTCTCAGGGGCTGTTGCTTATGTTGCCCAACATGCATAAAATAGCGGGAGAACTTCTGCCGACTGTTTTTCACATAGCGGCAAGATCTCTTTCCTGTCAAGCCCTTTCGATTTTCGGAGACCATAGCGACGTGATGGCGGCGAGGACCACGGGTTATTCTTTTCTGTTCTCGGCTAATCCTCAGGAATCAATGGATATGGCTCTTATTGCCCAGTCAGCTACCTTGAAATCCAGGGTGCCTTTTCTTCACATATTCGATGGATTCAGAACATCCCATGAAATACAAAATGTTGAAGAAATTCCGTTTTCAGTTGTAAGCCAGATGATCGACAATAAAGATATTGAAAATTTCAGAAAAATCGCGTTGAATCCTGAAAAACCCACGATCAAAGGTACGTCTCAAAATCCCGATGTTTTTTTCCAGGGCAGAGAAACAGTCAACCCCTTTTACGTAAAAGTTCCCTCCATCGTCCAAGAGGCTATGGACAAGTTCCAAAAACTTACAGGAAGGCAGTATAAGCTTTTTGAATACATCGGCCATCCTGAAGCCGAGAGAGTTATGGTCATTATGGGTTCAGGGGCGGATGTAGCAGAAGAAACGGTACAATATCTATCCGAGAGAAAAGAAAGGGTAGGGCTTATCAAAGTCAGACTCTTCAGGCCTTTTGACAAAAAAACGCTCTTGTCAGTTCTACCCATCACCGCAAAATCTATGGCGGTTCTCGACAGGACAAAAGAACCCGGATCCGTAGGGGAGCCTTTATACACTGATATATCCTCGGCGCTCAACGAGCTCTCGGAAAGCGGCGAGATGAAATTCGCAAAACCAAAGGTCTATGGCGGAAGATACGGATTGAGTTCGAAAGAATTCACACCGGCTATGGTCAAAGGTATACTCCAGAACCTCTCAGAACCAAAACCAAAAAACCATTTCACGGTAGGCATAGTCGACGACGTTTCTAACACTTCTCTTCTATACAACCACGAATTCAGCATCGAGCATGACGGGTTCGAAGGCAAATTTTACGGCTTGGGTTCGGACGGAACCGTTGGAGCGAACAAAAACAGCATAAAAATAATTGGTGAAAATACAGGCTTTAACGCTCAAGGATTCTTTGTCTACGATTCCAAAAAATCAGGTGCGGTGACTGTCAGCCATCTGAGGTTTGGCGCTAAGCCGATTTTGAGCCACTACCTCGTTCACAGCCCTTCTTTCGTGGCAGTCCACAACCCTTCTTTCTTGGACAAATACGATGTCACTCAGGGGATTAAAAAAGGCGGGACGTTGCTTTTGAACACCCCTTACGATAAAAGCAGCGTATGGAGTTCTCTTACCAAGGAACTCCAATCCGACATAATAAAAAAAGACCTGAAAGTATACGCCATAGACGCCATATCCCTGTCGGAGAAAATAGGACTCGGAACGAGAATAAACACCATCATGCAGACCGCTTTCTTTGAAATATCTAAAATTCTCCCCAAGGATAAATACATGACAGCCATCGAAAATTCCATCAAGAAGACATACGGTTCTAAAGGAGAAAAAGTCGTCGAGATGAACATAAACGCTGTCAGAATGACTTTGGAAAATCTTTTTCAATTAGACATACCCCAGTCGGTCACTTCGACCAAAAAAAGAAAATTCGATATTCCTGACGACGCTCCTGAATACGTAAAAAAAGTCGCTCTTAAAATTTTTGAAATGAAGGGGGACGAAGTCCCCGTAAGCGCAATGCCCTGCGACGGAACTTTCCCAACAGGCACCACAAAATACGAAAAGCGCAATATCGCTGTAGAGATTCCTGTCTGGGATCCTGATTCATGCCTTCAATGCGCGACCTGTTCTTTCGTCTGCCCTCACGCCGCCATTAGGGTGAAACTCTACGACAGGAGTTATGCAGAAAAAGCGCCTCCTTCTTTTAAAAGCGTTCAATCGAAAAAACATTCCGACATGGTTTGGACAGTTCAGGTAGCGCCTGAGGATTGCACGGGTTGCGGACTCTGCATTGAAAGTTGTCCCGGAAGGCGCAAAGACGCAAAAGGCAACAGAACCGAATACCGGACGATTGAATTTGAAAACCTTCTCAAACACAGGGAGGAAGAAAAGGCCAACTTTGAATATTTCCTCTCGATACCACAGACGGATGAAAAATTCATCGACAGATCTTCACTCACGGGAACTCAACTTCTGCCGACAATGTTCGAATTTTCCGGTGCTTGTGCCGGGTGCGGTGAAACTCCTTACATAAAGCTCGTCACTCAACTATACGGAGACAGATCACTGATAGCCAACGCCACCGGATGTTCATCAATATACGGGGGCAACCTGCCTACCACGCCATACACAAAGAGAAATGACGGAAGAGGACCTTCATGGAGCAATTCACTTTTCGAGGACAACGCCGAGTTCGGGTATGGAATGTTCCTCGCTTCTGAAAAACTCAAAGAAACCGCTGTCGAAATTGCCTCTACAATGATTGAGGAAAAACATCCCCTCAAAGAAATTCTAAAAAACATAATGGACGAAAAACAAGACAACCAGATAAGCATCGAACTCGTCAGGGACTACATATCTCAACTCAGGAGACTTCTTCCCGAATACAAAGACGAAAAAAGCCAAAAGCTTTTGAACCTTCTCGATTACCTCGTCAAAAGATCCGTCTGGATATTCGGCGGCGATGGTTGGGCATACGACATCGGTTACGGCGGACTCGACCATGTTTTGGCGAGCGGCAAAAACGTCAATGTCCTCGTCCTCGACACCGAGGTTTATTCAAACACCGGAGGACAGATGTCCAAGGCGACGCCTCTCGCCGCCACAGCGAGATTTGCCGCGGCGGGAAAACCGTTGCCAAAAAAAGACCTCGGTCTTCTGGCGATGACTTACGGATACATCTATGTCGCTCAGATTGCTCTTCTTGCAAATTACAACCAGACAATAAAGGCGATAACCGAAGCCGAGAGCTACCCCGGACCTTCGCTGATAATCGCATACTCTCATTGCATAAACCACGGGATAGACATGCGCAAAGCGAGACAAGCTCAGTTAAAAGCCGTCAATTCCGGGTATTGGATCCTCTACAGGTACAACCCTCTTCTCTGTGATCAGAAAAAGAATCCTCTTGTCGTAGACGCTCCAAAAGAGATAAAAATCTCTTTTGAAGAATACGCCTACAATGAAAACAGGTACCGCTCTCTTTCAAATTCGATGCCGGATAGAGCGAAAATGCTTTTGGAAAAAGCTCAGGAGGCTGTCACGCGCAGATTCGAGTACTATAAAAAACTCGAAAATCTCGATGTATGCTGAGACACAAGTAATACTCCGAATTAAAACAAAACAGAAATTTTCTGCGCAACTTCCTCGAGAAAAGTTTTGTCTTCTTGTTTGAATGCGTTTTCCTTGTGCGAATCGATGTCAATTTCAGCTACGATTTTACCTTTTTTATAGACCGGGACGACTATTTCGGATTTGACCATGGGACTGCAGCTCAGGTAGTTTTCTTCAAATTTTACATTTTCGACGACAACAGTCTCTTTGTTCTCGAGCGCTCTGCCGCATACGCCTTTTCCTCGGGGTATGACCTTATGTTCAGTCGGTTCACCTCTGAATGGCCCAAGTTTTAAAGAACCGTCCGGCGTAGCTAAATAGAAGCCTGTCCAGTCATAATGGTTGAAATTTTCACAGAGTAAGGCGCAGACCTTATCCAGCTTTTCATTTGTTTCAATTGAGCTGGCGATGATTTTTTGAATTTCTTCCGCAGCATTTTTGAAAACTTGCATTATTGTTCTCCTTTATCTCTATGAAAATGAATTTCAAATCAAAAAACTACATTTACCATCTAACTCAGGCCTGAACAACATTTTCTTTGCCACATTTTCTGGTTTCTCAAATTGACTTACTTGACTTTGAATTGTTAGAATATTTAGATTCATGAATCCAGACACAAAAAAAACAGTCAAAGAATTTTTCAAACCATATTTTTGGGTTATTGTGACTGCTTTTCTTCTCGTCGGTATCGGAATAACCGCTGAACTTTCCATACCTTCTATGACCCAAAAAGCAATAGACCTTGGAATAGGAAAATCTGATGTCAGATACACCGTCTTCTGCGGCATTGTAATAATTGTTCTCGCTATCTCAAGGGCAATTTTTCAAAACTTCGCAAACATCCTATTCACTGGAGCGAGTTCAAGAGTGACAAGGGACCTTCGCTCATCTCTATTCAGACATGTTTTCTCACTCGAATTTTCCGACATCGACAAACTTCAAACCGGAAGGCTCATGACGAGGATATACAGCGATACTTCACAGATACGGCGTCTGAGCTCGTTTGGATTCAGGATGATGTTTCAGGGTTTATTTCTCATCATCGGCAGCAACATAATGATTTTTAGAATCGACAGTAAAATTGGTTTTATAGTTTTGGCTCTGACCCTTTTAAATGCTGTTTTCTTCACTTTTTTCTCAATTGCAGCCAAAAAAATATTTCTCGCGATACAAAACCAGTTAGGAAAGTTGAATTCCACAATCCAGCAGAATTTCTCCGGAATCAGTGTCGTAAAAATATTTTCCGCTGAACAAAGAGAAATCGAGAATTTCGACAAAGAATCTGAAAAACTGAAGAAATTGACAGTCAAGGTCGGCCGTCTGATGGGAACAGCTTTCCCTCTTTTCATGCTTGTTATCAACATCGGAATACTTCTTATTCTGCAAGTGGGCGGGACGGGAGTGGTGAACGAAAATCTTGAGATAGGGAAACTCGTCGCCCTGACTAATTACCTTTTTATGATAATGTTTCCGCTTATGATGCTTGGAATGTCCATGACTATTTTTGCGCAAGCAAGCGCTTCTTCTCAAAGGATCAGAGAAATCTTATCCATTCCCCTCAACGACAAAAAACCTGATTCCTCGTTTACAATTAAAAGAGGCAAGGTCAAAATACGCGGACTTGTGTTTTCTCATGAAAAGGACACAACTCTTTTAAATGGCTTGGACCTAGATATATATGAAGGAGAGACCCTGGGCATAATCGGTTTGACGGGTTCAGGCAAGACGACTCTTTTGAACTTGATATCAGGTTTTTACACTGCTTCGAAGGGGATCATTGAAATAGACGGAAATGATATCGAGTCTATACCAAAAAAAGAACTCCGGGAAAAAATATCAGTAGTATTTCAGAACCCGGTTCTTTTCAAAATGACCGTCAGGGACAACATCACATTCAGCTCAGAGAAAATCAAGGACGACGAACTCGAAGACATCTCTGAAATATCGGAACTTAACGACTTTGTAAAAACTTCAGAATACGGTTTTGACCTCGAGATAATGCCGAGGGGGATTAACGTCTCCGGAGGCCAACGTCAGAGAATCGCCATAGCAAGAGCTCTAGTCTCGAACAAGCCTCTCCTTTTATTGGACGATTCTTTCAGTTCTCTCGACAGAATTACCGAATCGAGGCTTCTCGATAAGCTTTTGAAATACAGAATTAATCTGACGTCGGTCATAGTTTCACAAAAAATTTCATCCATCAAAAAAGCCGACAGGATAGCTTTTCTTCACAACGGTAAAATTATTGCCCAGGGAGATCATCAGCAAATGATAAAGGAATGCGACCTTTACAGAGAAGTTTATCTTTCGCAGGGATACGAAATATGAGAGGCCAAAGAGCCAAAATTGAAAGACCTAAAAATACCAAAAACGCTTTTGTGACTCTATTTGAGAGCATTTTGCCTTACAAGTTTAAAATTATTTTCGTCCTCTGTCTTGTGTTCGCCACAGGAATAATATCTCTCTCCACCCCCTATTTCATCAAAATTGCTATCGACGACTATATACAAAAAGGAGACCTGCAGGGCCTTAAGCATTTGTCGATAGTGTTTTTCGCCGTCATAGTTCTACAGATGATTTTCAGCTATTTCCGCTCTGTCGAGACAGTGACGATATCACAAAGCGTCTTGAAAGACATAAGGGTCAAAATATTCACCCACATTCAGAATCTCGTCTTCGACGTACTGGACAAAATGAAAAAAGGCGACGTGTTATCGCGGATAAGCAACGACGTAGAGAACGTCAACAATTTCCTTTCTCAAGGTTTTTCAGAGATTTTAAGCAACCTCGTTTTCGTCACAGGGACCCTTATCGCCATGTTCTTGATAGATTGGAAACTAGCCTTTCTCGGACTTTCCATGATTCCGATAATTTTGTTGGTCACATTTATCGTCGCTAAAGTGACTAGAAAAGTCTACAGAGAAAACCAAGCAGTGGCTGGAGAGATGAGTGCGTTTTTGGAGGAAAACCTTAGCGGGATAAAGACAATAAAATCATTCGGAAAAGAAAAAGACTACATAGCAAAATTTGAAGTGTTAAACGCGAGAGCGAGAAAAATTGAAAACAGGGCTGAATTGCTTTCTTTAATCCTTCCCCCGACCCTGCATGCCCTCGGCGCAGCGAGCATAGGAATGATTGTTCTCGGCGGCAGTGTCCTGATCATAAACGGACATACCACCATCGGAGCGCTCGCAGGAATAATAGCATATACGAGAAGATTTTTTCAGCCGTTCAGAGCCATGGCTGAGCTTTACAATCAAATGCAGTCCGCCCTTGCCAGCTCAGAGAGGATAAGTGAAGTATTCAAGAATTTGACGGAAAACTATGCCCTTTTTTCCGAAGTGAAAACATCCGAAAACAGAGAATTAGTTTTCAAGGATGTAGACTTTGCGTATCCCAAAGGGCCGAATGTTCTCAAAAATATAAACTTAACGGTTGAAAGGGGAAAGACCATCGCCCTTGTAGGGCCTACAGGCGCGGGTAAAACTACAATAGTTAAGTTGATTTCGAGATTCTACGAACCGCAAAAAGGGACAATCGAATTCGGAGACAGAAATATTTCAAAAATCCCTCTTAAAAATTACCGTGATAATTTCAGCATAGTATTGCAGGATCCATTCATCTTTTCCAGGAGCATCCTCGAAAACATAAAATACGGAAAACCAGAAGCATCTTTTGAAGAAGCCGTCAACGCGGCTGGAATCGCTGGGATAAAAGACTTTATCGAGAAACTGCCCGAGCGATATGACACTATTATCTCGGAAGATTCTACAAACATTAGCGCAGGTCAAAAACAGCTCTTATCCATAGCAAGAGCTATTCTTTCCGACAGAGACATTCTCATACTCGACGAAGCTACGAGCAATGTAGACACATGGACGGAAAAGACCATCCAGGAAGCAGTCTCCAAAATAAGCAGAGAAAAGACATCAATAGTAATTGCCCATAGGCTTTCCACCATAAAAAACGCGGACTACATCCTCGTAATCGACGGTCACAAGATAATAGAAAGGGGCGACCATCGGGAGCTGATGTCGAAAAAAGGCTACTATTACGAGATGTACATGTCGGGTTTATAAAGGAGGGAGAATGAAAATAATTCTTTTTGCGCTGACGCTTTTGTCAACCAACCTTTTTTCAAGCGTCGATCCTTTCTTTTCCACTGGATCAATCGACCCCTTCGATAAAAATTACCTGGAAACCATAGGGACAGACGTCGAGGGTCTCAAAGCTAAAGCGCTCGAATATTACAGGCAAGGCGACTACGAAAACGCCGCGAGGTATTACATAAGTACCGTTTCGCACAGCTATGACGACGCCGTCAGTTTATACAACCTGGCATGCTGTTACGGTCTTCTCGGGAATGCCGAATTCGCGGCACGATGCCTTCAACTGTCAGTTAGAGCGGGATTTCAAGACACAGAACTAATTAGAGGTGACACCGATTTCGAAAACGTTTTATCCGATACACTGTTCGTCAAAACAAGGGATTCCCTTCTGCTTTCAATAGAAATTTCGTTGAATTCCGAAGGCAACCAAATCTGGTTTGAGGTCGCGACATTTCTGGATTCACGCGTATATTATCCTCCTTATTTTAATCCCGAAACCGGTTTCAACCTAATTGTCGGTCTTCATGGTTTTGGCGGAAATCCAGAATCATTCCTGAAACTTGTGGACAGATTCAAAGACAGAAATTTCATATTCATCTGTCCGAGAGCTCCTTACCTCGCTTATCCGGGCAGAATTCCCGGGTACGGATGGTTTCTGAGAGACGATTCGAGACCGGAATACTGGGACAATACTCTCAGAACAAGTGTAAACTACGTCTGCGATGTAACCGAGAAAGTTAAGTCTTATTACAACATAGAAAAAACATTCTTGATGGGATTTTCCCAGGGTTGCGGTCTTGCATA
Organism: candidate division WOR-3 bacterium; assembly: GCA_016926475.1. NCBI lineage: Bacteria > Pseudomonadati > Caldifarciminota > Caldifarciminota bacterium. The sequence goes on from JAFGON010000054.1 coordinate 12,326, forward strand.
CATGGCCGGTCTGACCAATCCAGAAATGTATGACGGATTGATATGCTTCGGAGGCTGGCTCGATACTTCTTTCGTCACCCCGGAACAAATATCCTCTGCTGAAGGTAAAGTTGAAATTTTCATCGCGCACGGACTGAACGACAGAGTTGTTGAAATCAAAAACGCAAGAGAGGCTTTCGAAATACTGGACTCTCACGGATTTGACGTCACTCTTTTCGAATTCGACGGAGCTCATTCTGTCCCCGAAGAAGCCGTTTTACAAGCAGAAAACTGGATTCACAAAAAACGATGACCATCACTTTTTCATATCTGAAGGACAATTCCCGCTGATACGTAATTTACCAGAGTAAAGTTGTAGACTTCGTCGTTGTCTGCCCCTCCCTCCAAAACTCTGTAACCGGCTTTAAAACCGAGGTCATCTGCTGGAGAGTATAAAACACCGAAGAAAATATCTTCTGCTCTTCCCTGTGGAGCCGCCAATGCATCGCCGTCCATCACAAGGTCTACCTGCCGGCCAAGAGAGAAATCCAGTCTGAAATTGACGAGGGGCACAAATCCTGTGTTTTTCTTGGAAGCTTCTTTTGCTCCATCGGTCAGCCTTATCTCAGCGTCCCTTATTTTCCCTGTCAGCCCAGCCCCTGCAGAAAATCTGCCGTTGTCGTAAAATTCATACCTGTAAGTAATCCTGTAGGAATCAAACCTGTAGTTCCCTGTCAAAGGGACTCCTCTTTCGAAAACTTCCCCTTCGTAGAGGATGTCTCTGTTTGGGGCACCCACAGCTTTTATTCGTAATGGCGCGAATAAAAGCGAGATAAAATGTCTTTCTCCTAATTGCCTTGAAAACCTCAGCCTGGTGAAGAAAGTGGCGTCAGGAGACAAGTCGTCTTGAAGAGAAAACAGGGTTCCTGAGTTCCCGGGAATCCTGACGTCGTTGTATCCCGTGAAAGCCATGCCGGCTTCAAAATCTATTTCGTATTGAGATAAAAGGTTCCCTGAAAAGAGAAAACTTAACAACAAAAACATTCTCATTTTTGACTCCTTTTGAAAGCTCTGCTAAAAATATTTATTACCAAAGAATTTCTTTCAGGTCAAAATCTGTTTCTGCTTTGACGAAGCCACTTTTTATTATATATTTACATTACAAAACAAAAAAACATAGGAGTTAACATGCCGGTATTAACATTTTTAATGATAATTCAGGTGTTTCAATCTACTCTTCCAAACGGACTTAGAGTCGTCCTTGAGGAAGATCATTCTTCGCCGATAACCACCGTGAGAATTTTCATGGATCAAGGATCTATCTACGAAGGCTTCAACACTGGAAGAGGGCTTTCGCACTTCTGTGAACACATAGTCAGCGGCGGCTCGACAGAATTCAGAACGGAAGACGAATACAGAGAAATGGAGATGAGATTCAACTCCAGGTCTAACGCCTATACTTCATGGGAAGTCACCTGTTATCACCAGACTGTTCCTTCAAGGTATTCCGACTCGGTCGCAATGATGCTGATGGAACAAGTTTTTTCTTGCAGTGTCGACACTTTTGAAGTCAGGAGAGAACACGGCGTCATACATCATGAAATTCTGACCTCGGACACTCCGGACGAAAGAATTTGGAGGGCGGCTTTCGTTTTTTTCTTCGGCAACCATCCTATTTCAGTGCCGATTCTCGGGCAAGAAGACGCCATGCTCGCGATTACACAAGAACAACTTGTAAGTTTCTACAAAACCCATTATTCACCTGGTAATGCAGTTCTCGTAGCCGTCGGAGATTTCGAAACTTCCCAGCTCTACGATTTTATTTTACACGAGTCCGAAAAGTTTCCGGGAAGAGCTTATGAACCTTCTACAACCCCTTCAACCCCCATATACACACACCCGAGAACCGACACTTTTTTCGATGAAATCCCCAACCCTCTTTGTTATTTGATGTGGACAGGGTGCCAGGAGACAAAACCTGAATATACAGCCCTTTCTGTCATATCAGAGTACCTGACAGGCGGACAATCATCACATCTTGAAAATATACTCATAGATGAAAAAGAACTCGCTTATGAGGTCTGGAGTTATAACATGGGTTTGAGAAGAGCCGACGGCGCTTTCATAATTTCCATCTCTTCAGAAGACCCTAAAAAACTTCAAGAGGGAATCGAAATAGTCCAGTCTGAATTAGATAAAATCGCAAGAGGCGGAATAGACGAATCGAGATTGACCAGAACAAAAAATCTACTTCGATACGCTCTTTTGAAAGACTGGACGGCGTCAATGAAGTCAGGACTCATAGGCGATGGAATTCTTACAGCAAACGACCCTCTGTATTTTCAAAAGACATTAGAGAATATTTCCGGTGTATCAGCCCAGGATATCTCAAAAATCGCCCTCTCGATGCTGTCTTCAGAAAAAAGACAGACGTTTTTTGCTTTCCCATCCGAATACAATCAAATCACTGGAATTTACGATACTTATACAGGCGCCATCCCCTTCGTCATCTACGAGGGCGCTGGAACACCCGCTATAATTTCCCAGAGAGATTCTTCTTCTCTTTATGTCTCCTTGCAGGTTGCTTTCGGAGGCGGCAGTTCTATCGATCCCCTCGGAAAAGAGGGCGCAATGGAAATGCTTTCTGAAATTCTCGGTTTGAGGACCAAATCCTTTGATTTAGATGGTTTTAAAGAAAAAATGGATGAACTCGGGATATCGAGAAATTCAAGATGCTACGACAACTATTTAGTCATCAACTACGATTTTCCGCTGGAAAATTTCAAAAAAGCGATGGAGTTGATAGGAGAAGCCATTTCATATCCCGATTTCTCGGATAAATCCCTGAGCGACATAAAAAAAGACATGCTATACAAACTCGACCAGAACAACACGAATCCCAACTACAGGCACAATGTATTTTACACGTCAAAGCTCTACCCCGAAAACACATACGGAAGGTGCCAAGACGAAGTTTCAATAAACAGTATCGAAGAATCCGACCTAAGAGCTTTGTTTGACAAAATATTAGTAGGCAAAAACGTCGTTGTATCTCTATCGGGCAACGTCTCCCCCGAAGACATTCTCGCTTCTGTAGAAAGCCGCTTTCCTCATCTTCTTCAGGGCGCTTCACTCGCCATGCTCCCCCCATCTGAAATACAATCCCTCATGGACGACAGTTTGATTTACGAATTTCAGCAGACTCTTGTAACTTTGGCTTTTCCTACTGTCCCCTGGAATCATCCGGACATGCCTGTTTTATACGTCATCGATGAGTTGATGTCCGGACCTAATTCAAGGATTCACGAAGCTCTCAGGGGAAGACAGGACCTGGTCTACTGGGGTTGGGGCTACCAGGAGAGCTTCAGCGACATAGGCTCGTTTGTTTTTATTGCCCAGACCAGCCTAAAAAATGAAGACAAAGTCAAAAACGCTTTTCTTGAAGAAATCAATCTCGTAAAATCCGAGCTTCTCAGCGGAGAAGAGCTTGCAAACCTGAAAAATAGCATCTTCGCGAGTTGGGATATGACGTCCCAAAATCCTTTTTCAAAACTCACAAGGCGTTCATATCTCTATCTCTCCGGTTTAGAAATCGACTATTACGAGGATGATTTCAAGTCAAGAATTCAAGAAGTCACTTCTGAGGACGTAAGAAACGCCGCGCTGAAATATTTTGACGGAGGACATTGGTTTGTTTCAAGACCCGATGAGAGCAGTTATTGAGCTTTTTGTTGGAGTTTGATGAAAAACCTCATCCCTTATTTAGTTAAAAAGAAGTTTTCCGAAGGCAAAACCCACGGCGACCTGGATTGTTATGTTTTACTGGCAGACCTGACCGGTTTTTCTGGAGTGACAGACAGATGTCTGAAAATGGGCAAAAAAGGCTGTGAAAAGATAAAGGACCTTTTATCTTTGGCTTTCGACTCTTCAATAAATGCAGTGTACGACAGCGGAGGTTTCATAGAAGCCTTTGCCGGCGACGGGTTTACCGCGTTGTTTGACAAAAATTCATGTGAAATTGAAAATATTTTTAAAGCGGCATCTGAAATATCGAACACCCTGGTAGAAGACGGACTCGACAGCATGACTTTCAAGATAGGCTTGTCGGCGGGTATCTGTTCTTGGAAAATCATCGAAACACATTACCAGATAACTTATTTCTTTGAAGGGGAAGGCATAGAGAGGGCTGCATATTTCAAGAGCAGAGCGTCTCCCCGCGAAGTTATTGTCGATTTCAGACTCATAAAAGAAGTCAAAAACAAGGATTTGATTGTAAAGAAAGGAGAAAATTTTCTCCTTTCTCAAAAAGCCAGGTTTGACCCAAAGGAAAATCTTTATACCCCTCTTTCCGGAGCTCCATTCGACGAGACTCCTTGGATAAATCCCGCCCTCGTTTCAGAGGGCGGCACAGCGGAGTTCAGGGACGTAGTCTCGCTTTTCATTTGCTTTGAAAGGTCAAACGATTCACTATACGGACTCAGAAAGATAGCGGAACTGTCTTACGAAAACGGCGGGTACCTAAACAAGATCGATTTTGGCGACAAAGGAGGGATTGCTCTCGTCCTGTTCGGCGCTCCCTGTGAAATAGAAAAAAAATACACACGCGCCGCTGACTACGCATTGTCATTGAGAAGAATTCATAAATTCGAAAATAAAATCGGAATTTCATGCGGCAAGGTTTTCTGCGGTTTCATTGGAAACGAAAAGCGTTCGGAATATACCGTCCTGGGAACCGCGGCCAACGTTTCATCGCGCCTCGCCGAAAAAGCTTCAAACCGAGAGATATTGATGGACGAGTCATTTTCAAAGAAAATTTCAGACAATTTCAAAACATATCCGGTCGGAGAAGAAAATCTACGAGGGATGAAAGGAAATACGAAAATACTCGGTTTGAGTTCCAAAAAAAGAGGTGAAGACGCAAAGAAAACGGAAAAAGCTCCATTCACCGGAAGAAAAAACGAGATATCCGCCCTGAAGTCAATCGCAAACGCCGTTTTCACATCAAAAAAATCTCATTTCGTTGTTTTGTCTGGTCAAACCGGTATTGGTAAAAGCAGGCTTATAGAGGAATTCAACCTTTCTTTCTCCGGGTGCGATTTTAAAATAATCGAAATCGTATGCGATGATGTCCTGAGAAAACCATTCAGCGCTTTGAAAGGCTACTTGAAAACTGTTTTTGAATTTTCAGAAAACGATAATGAGTTTTTAAACAGGGTCCGTTTTGAAGACATTTTATTTAGAAAAATCAACAAAGCCTTAGAGAGCGACGACAAAGAGACTTCTGAGAAGATATCTCTTTCTTCGGAATGTTTTTCATTCTTTTTGGGCTTCGACCTTGAAAATAGCGAGTTCCAAATTTTAGACGCCAAGACCAAATACAGGATATGTTCAAGAGCTCTCAAAGATCTTTTACTTTTCGAATGCTCCGAAAAACCGACAATTTTGGAAATTTTCAACTCAGATAACATGGACGAAGACTCTCTTGCCGTGATCAGCGACCTGACAATTCCCCTGAAAACAACTCAGACAATGGTCGTTTTTGAAACCAGAGACCTTTCTTTCGGGGACAGGATAAAGCTATTTGACCAAACAGAAAACACCAAGATAAATTTATCTAAACTGTCCCACGGTGAAAGCGAAAGTCTTTTGAGGATATTCATGGATATATACGGAAGGCAAAACGAATCCGTCTTGTTCAGCGACGAACATTACAACATAACAGAGGGCAATCCTCTTTACCTTGAAAACCTAGCGAGAACTGTCACGAGTGAAGATTCTCTTTCGGATCCCTCTTCGTTAATAGGTTTTCTTTCCGACCCCCCGGACCTTTCGAGTCTCATACTCTCAAGGTATGACAGGTTTCCCAAAAGTATAAAAGAGGCGGTTCGGGTCGCTTCCGTCCTTGGAGTTTCGTTCACAGATGGATTGTTCGAGTCTGTTTTCAAAGAATTGTTTCCTGAATTCAAATCGCGGGATTGCCTGCAAAACGCGCTTAGCAATGATGTGTTTAAAAAGACGACAGAAGGATACTCGTTTTCGAGCGCGTTGATGAGGGAAATTGTCTACGGCATTCAGATGAATCCCTTCCTTTCAAAAGCGCACTTCCTTGCTGCCGAATACCTGCAGAGAAAAAAATCAGTGGACAAGTTGTCTCTCGAAGAAATCGCCAAACACTATATAGCAGCCGAAAAGTTCCGTGAAGGGGCAACAGTCCTGTTGGAAGCGGCAAAATCGTTATACGGCCTTTACCTCAACCACAGAGCGCTCGCCTGCCTTGATAATGCACAAGAAATCTGCACCAAAGACAATACATCCTTGGAAAATTTTGAGATTCAGTATTATAAAGCTTCGATTTACAGGCTGACTGGAAAATGGGTCGGCGCTAAATCTTGCGCTCAAAAGTGTCTTTGGACTGCCCATAGGCATAAAATGCCAAAAGAGTATTGTCTTGGTCTCGACATTTTGGCCTCTCTCGAGAGAAATTCCGGAAACACTTTAAAAGCATTGAACATCGCCAAGAGGGGATTGAAAATAGCCGAATCGATAAAAGACGATTTTATGACCTCGATCATGGAAACCTCTTTGGGTCACACCCTGTTTAGAAGGGGGGACTACCAGGAAGCTTTAGCCCGTTATTCAAATTCCCTATCCCTGTCAAAAGACGATAAACTTCTTAAATCCAAAATTTTAAACAACATCGCCAACATCTGGGCTGAAATCGGAAATTTCGAAAAATCTCTTGAATTCTACACAGAATCCCTCAAATTGTGCAGAGAGAATCGGGATATAGCAACCGAATCAGTTGCTCTTTTAAACATTGGAACCATTTTCCACTCTCTTGATGAATACGAAAAAGCCATGGACTCGTATTCCAAGGGCTTGGCTCTGAAAAATATTTACGGAGATGAAGACGGCATTCTGATTTTGAAAAGCAACATGGGCTCCGTCCAGGAAGCCATTGGTGATTTTAAAAAAGCTTTAGAGCTTTTCAAAGAAAGCGCCGAAAAGGCGAGAGAAATAGGCGACGGCAGAAGTCTTTCAATCGCCCTTGTAAACATGGCAGGGGTTCATAAGGACCTAAATGAAATAGAAGAAGCCGAAAAACTATACACAGAAGCCATAGAGATTTCAAAGAAAACAGGTTCAATATACAACTTGAGCAATTCTTTCTACCAACTCGCAGATTTGAATTTCGAGAAAAAAGATTACAACAAATCTGAAACCTATCTGGAACGAGCCCGTGGGCTGGCTTTAAAAGTCGGCAGAAAAAACGTTCTGGAAAACTGTGAAATTCTCGGGCACGCGCTGGATTATGTGAAGGGCAAATCTCCCGACAGAGCTATTTCAGAGCTCGATAAAAAACATCTGCTTTCAAAAGACAAAAAAGTTAAAGCCGATATATCCTACATAATTTTCCAATTGACAAAAAATCCCCGAAAGGCGGAACGGGCTTTAAAAGAGTACTCTGCCTTGTCGAAAATGTCGAAAAACGTGCTGTATAAAAACAGAAAAGAAGAAATCCAAAATTTTCTTGCTTCAAAGTCTGACGAGGAGGATAGATGAAAATCAGCCAAGAGATAGTCCAGGGATTCCACAGAAAGACAGCTCAGGAGCTTTTCAATTACGTCTGGGAACTTCTGGACAAGACCGAAAGAACCGAAAAGGAAAACAGAATCATGATACACGCAGCACACGCTTCTCTTTTTCATTGGCTTCAGGTTGGAGACGCCGAAAACGAGTTCATAGGAGAATGGCAGATATCAAGAGTTTACAGCACTCTGAATAAAGGAGAATCGGCTTTATACCACGCCAAGATTTCTCTTGAGGTCTGCGAAAATAATAAATTCACAGGTTTCAACCCCGCCTGCGCTTACGAAGCTCTCGCAAGGGCTCATTGGGTTCTCAAAGACAGGGAAAACGCGTCGAATTTTCTTAGAAAATCTGTCGAAGAGAGTAAAAAAATCACAGACGAAGAAGAAAAAAAACTGATCGACGGAGATATAGAGAATCTTTCAACACTTGTAAACCGCGATTAGTATCAGATCACTGGGACAGAAGTTGACCTTTTGCATGTCTTTTATCGAAAACCACTTGCATTTTCTTTTCGACAGCCCCTTTTCAAAATCAATTTTATCCTTATCGCCGGAAGTCTTATCGAGCTCTCCGAGAAAAAAAGCTTCCAATGTAAAGCTGTCACCGGTTTTGAATTCTTTCAGCCCCAACAACCTTTTTATGCGGACTTTAATCCCTGCCTCTTCATAAGCCTCTCTTTTCGCGCACTCAGACAGAGCCGACAGTTCATCCTTGCCCGTTTCAGATACATCCTGGGGCTCTAAACCACCTCCGGGAGGGATCCACAGTTCAGTCTTGCTTTTTTTGCTCTTGACGAGCAGGACCTTCCCATCTTCAACTATGACCACGGCTGATCTAACTCTTACTTCCAAATCTCCTCCTCACCATTGACGATTTTTAGATTTTGTATAATATGTTTTAGATAAATTGTCAACTTTCAAAAAAACTACAATAAAAACGGCGCATGAAACGTCTTATAAGCAAAAGGTATGAAATGAACCAGATTTTAATACAAAAATTCAAGGACGAGAAAGCAAAGCTTTTTTCCTACATAAAATCGATGGTTGACGATTCCGACGAAGCCCAAGATATACTGCAGGACGTTTTTTTATGCGCTCTTCTCAATTTTGACACAATAAAATCCATTGAAACTTTGACTTCTTGGCTATTTGCTGTGGCTCGAAACAAAGCCCTGGATTATTTCAGAAGAAAAAAAAACACAGTCGCCGATCTCGAACTTGAGGACTTGATCGATGACAGGAGCCAGGACATCGACAGCGAGGTCAAAATTGAAGTTTTCACCGACAGAGTTTCAACCATTTTGTCGTCTATGCCTGAAAACCTTAGAAGCGTATTTTTGTATCACGAAATCGAGGGCATGACATTTAAGGAAATTTCAAATTTAACAGGGATCCCAATCAACACTTTACTGACGAGAAAAAGAGAGGCTTTAAAATACATTCAGAAAAAAATAAAAATATACAAGGAGGATTTATGTTCTTGAGGTTCTTCAAAAACAGAATACTTTGGGTCGTCGGAGGGATCCTTTTCGCGGCTGTTTTCGCCCTTTTAGGGGGTTTGTTCGTCAAAATCCTCTGGAACTGGCTCATGCCCTGCCTTTTTTCACTGCCGAGGATCTCATACTGGCAAGCCTGGGGTCTGGTCATCCTCTCTCAAATTCTTTTCAAACAAACCGAACATCACTTCGGCAGCAATTCAAGAGAAGATAGGCATCGTAAAATAAGAGATAAACTTCGTGACAAATTTCCCGAAAATTTCGAGCAGTCTTAAAAGCGGCTAAGGAAGCCGCCTTTTATTTTGCCGGATCCAAGACCCTGCCCATGAATAGGACCAGACCGTTTTCCCTCTCCCTTATGACATAGATGAAAGGTCTGTCCGCTTTGAAATATATCCTCTGGACAGGGGCAGAAGAAGTTCTCTCCATCACAACCGCTGTCGCCGCGGCGGCTTCCGTGCCTTCTTCGTCAACGGCTATGTAGGCCTGATGTATGACCTTGCTTATGTAGAGGTCCATAGTCCCCGTCATGCCTGAAAAATCAGCGCCGCCA
>JAFGON010000055.1 GCA_016926475.1 candidate division WOR-3 bacterium
GACGTGACATCCAAAATAATGATAAATGACGGCACGATTTTTGATTATAACTAGTTAGCAAAATAAGGTTTGATTTTAAACTGTAGAACTAATAGAATCTTTTTAAAAGCAAGGAGGACAGATGAAAAAGATACTGATGCTCGTCATTCTCGGTGCGACGGTTTTCTCATATGCATGGGCTAAGCCATCCTCGACAAACGAAATGACTTTTGACTGGGCGGCTCTTTTTGTGGTCGAAGGCGGCATTGACGACGTTGAAGCCGATGACGATTGGCTTCTCGAAAATGACAAAGACGGCGGTTATGTTTATGAAACATTGGCTTCGCTCGTCTTCAGTTGGGATGAAGTTTCCGGTGGAGACTGGAATATTCAGTTCAGAGTGAACGATGCCAACGGCGACGATATTTGGTCAGATGTCTTCTACTTCGATTCCTCAGATGATTATAAAATTCAGAAATGGGAATTCGACGTCGATTACACGGGGACATACGACGTTTATGTCTACATAAACGGTTACGAATGGTACCACGGAACTTTTGAATCGAAGTAACAAATCCAGCGGCGCAACCGCGCCGCCTTTTCTTAAATTCTTTTAATAGACAAACCCAGATCAAAAAGCCTTTCGTCGATTTTCTCGTAACCTCTGTCTATCTGGCTTGCGTTGTTGATTACGCTTTTCCCTTCAGCGATAGACGCAGCTATCAAAAGAGCCATACCCGCCCTGATATCAGGGCTTGACATATGCTGAGCTCTCAGTTTTGTCGGACCGCTTACTACTGCCCTGTGGGGATCGCAGAGAATAATTCTGGCTCCCATGGAAACGAGTTTATCCACGAAAAACATCCTGCTCTCAAACATTTTTTCAAAAATCAGAACCGTACCCGATGAACCAGTCGCGGCTACTACCGCTATGCTCGTCAAATCAGCGGGAAAACTCGGCCATGGTCCGTCCGAAATAGTGGGTATCGCGCCTCCAAAATCCGTTTTGACGACAAGATGCTGGTTTTCCGGCACAATCAAAACATCTTCGCGAAGAGATGTATCTATGCCGAGTTTTCTGAAATTTAAAAGAATCGGTTCCAAGTCTTCTTTTATGACTCCCCTAATTTCAAGTCTGCCGCCTGTCAGGGCGGAAAGAGCGATCACGCTGCCTATCTCGATGTTATCTTGACTTATTTTCGCATCAACTCCTCCAAGAGCGCTTGCTCCAGTCACTTCTATTCGATTTGTCCCCTTGCCCTTCACTTTTGTTCCCATGCTCTCAAGCATTCTGCAGAGGTCATGAATGTGTGGCTCGCAAGCGGCATTTTTTATCACTGTTCTTCCCTTGGCAAGTGCAGCCGCCATCAATATGTTTTCGGTGCCGGTGACGCTTGGTTCTTCGAGAAAAATATCGCCCCCCATGAGACTTTTCCCCGATCTTAGAGTATACCTGCAGTCCTTCCATTCGACTTTGACACCCATCGATTCAAACGCTGCGAAATGAGTGTCAAGTCTTCTTCTGCCAATGACATCGCCTCCTGGAGGGCTAAATGACACGTATCCATTTTTCGCCAAAAGAGGTCCGGCAAACAGTATTGATGCCCTGATTTTGGAACAGAGTTCTGAATCGAGGTCGAAATTATCTATCGAAGAAGAGTTGACAACAAGAGTGTTTTCTCCTTTCCATTCGCATCTGCCACCCGCGCTTTTTATAATCTCGATCATATTGACAACATCCTGAATCTTCGGCACATTTTCAAGAGTGACGTCCTCTTCGGTGAGGCAAGCGGCCGCTATCATCGGCAAAGCAGCGTTCTTGTTGCCCTTTGGTTTGAAAATTCCTTCAATTTTTGAAGGACCCATTATTTCAAAAGAATCCACTTTTATACCTCTCTCCCGTTCTTTTCAATGTGTACCGTATTTGTGGGATAAGCAAAATCTATTCCAGACGAAGTCATGACCTCGAGCAGTTTGGAATTTATGTTTTGCTGGATGTTCATGTATTCCAGATAATCATTCCCTTCGACGAAGTAAACGGCTTCAAACACCAGAGACGAGTCTGCAAAAGAACTGAAATGCGCCTTGTCATAGACTGCTCCTTTCGTCTCTGATATTGCCTTTTCGATGATCCGAGGCATTTCTTTCAGTTTTTCAATCGAAGTTTCATACTTTACGGAAACGTGGAAGACAACCCTCCTTCTCTTCATTTCCGAATAATTCTTCAAAACCGACTCTACCAAGAACGTGTTTGAAAAAACAATTTTTTCTCCGCTTAAGCTTGTCAGGCGGGTGCTCTTTATTCCAATGTGATCCACCGTTCCTGTCGTATCGCCTATCGCGATGAAGTTTCCGACTACAAAAGGCCTGTCCATTATAATCACGAAATAATTGAACAGATCTTTCAAAACCGCTTGAGACGCTAAAGCAACCGCGACGCCTCCTATGCCGAGACCTGCGAGGATTGTGTTAATGTCGAACCCAAAATTGTCCAAGAGTATGAGACCGCTCGTAAGCCACACGACGGTTTTAATCAGAGGAAGAAAATTCATTAGAGCTGTTTTTGTCGAACTTTCAGGGGAAAGTCGTTTGTGAATTAAATACGAAATTGAATGGACTGTGAATCTCGAGACCAGGAAAATTGCAGTCACAACTATAGTTTTATCTATGAAGTTTTTCCAATTGTTAGAAAAAGTCAAAAATTGAACAGCAACGTAAAAAGTCAAAAGGTACATTCCGGGAAACAAGTGCTTTATAAGGGTAGCGTTCAAAAAGCTTTTCTTTCTCAGAAAAATTTTTGACACTGACATCAAAAGAAAATACACACCTGCAATTATCAAGGCGCATATAAGGTAAGAGAGAACGGTATTGCCAAAATACGCTTTTTTCATAAATTCAGTCAATACTTTCTCCTTTTTAGTTTTCCAGAATAGATTTTCTTATCTCGGAAAAGCCGGGCTTGATGATTTTGTATATGATGTGGTTTCTCTGCCGGTATGGAAGAAATGCCGACTTCATGGCGTTTATAATCAGTTTTTCCAAATCTCTCATCGTCAAATTATAGTGTTCTACAGCCTTGACAAACTCATTCGTCATCGACGTCTCGCTCATAAGAGTGTTGTCTGTGTTGAGAAAAACTCTGTACTGCATCTTGTTGAATATAATGAAAGGGTGTTTCTCGAAGGACTCAGCCGCTTTTGTCTGTACGTTAGAAGACAGGCAGACCTCCAAAGGTATTCTATGGTCGAGAACATAACTCGCCACTTGGCCGATTCTTTCAACTTCTCCTTCTTGGTTTATTTCCATGTCCTGGACCAGTTTTGTTCCGTGACCAATACGGTGGGCTCCGCAGTATTGAAGAGCCTGCCATATCGAATCCACACCGAAAGCTTCGCCGGCGTGAACCGTGATGTTGAAATTGGACTTCTTGCAATAATTGAAAGCCTCCAAATGGTCTTTAGGAGGATAACCGGCTTCTTCTCCGGCGAGGTCAAATCCAACAACGCCCTTGTCTCTGAATTTGACTGCCAATTTTGCTTCTTCGAGAGAATCGCTTCTGTCTCTCATGGCGCAGACGATCAGCCCCCATGAACAGTTAAATTTTTTCCCTGCTTCTTCCATACCCTGCAGTACAGCTTTCATAATTTCATCCTGTGAAAGACCTCTGGAAGTATGGAGAACAGGGGCAAACCTCAATTCACTGTAAACCACTCCGTCTCGAAAATTGTCTTCAACCACTTCAAACGCAACCCTTTGCAGGCTTTCATGGGTCTGCAAAACAGAAGTCGTAACGGCGAATCCTTCCAGGTAAAGAGGTAGAGAGCCTCTTCTCGCTCCTCTCTGAAGGTACTCTCTTAATTCCGAAGGGTCGTTGTAAGGGAGTTCAACTTTGTCTATCTTTGCCAGATCTATGATCGTCTGCGGTCTCAAGCATCCGTCGAGATGCTGATGAAGATCTACTTTCGGCATGGCTCTGATAATTTCTCGAGAAAGAATGTTCTTCGGGTGTATTTCCTTTCTGTAGTTTTTGTCCCATTCAGACTGGCTGAAATTTAGGGTTTTAAACATTATCACCTCAACTTTTCTTTTGCCCACATAGCCTCTCTGCTATCAGGGTACGCTTCAATTACATCGTTAAAAAATCTTCTTGATTCCGCGGTATCTCCGGAAGCCAATTTGCAAAGACCGCTTTTATACAGAGCTGAAGGCATCGTTGGGTTTAGGGGAAAATTAACCCTGAAAAGCGAATAATTGTTGAAAGCTTCTTCGTATTTTTCGAGGCTGAATTGAGATTCAGCGAGAAGAAACAGCGCATCCGAAATTTTGGGGCTCGACCTATAATTTTGAACAAAATCCAAAAGCGCCATCTCAGCTATGTCGTAATCGCCTTTTGAGAAATCGACCGCCGCCAATTCAAACGCTTCTGCTGAAGCCTCTGGATTTGTGTCGGAAATATTCTGTATCCTATAGGTCAACGCGTCCAGTTGACTCCTTGAAAGCTGCAGCGCCTGCCTCAAGGCGTCAATTTTCATATTTATATTCTCTAAATTCTGGAGGTAGTAGGCGTCTTTTTCTCTTTGGTAGAGATGTATCTCGTTTGTTGTAGAGTCCAAAATTCCGGCGCTCTCTTCAACACTCGCGAGTCTCAGGTCGATATCTTTCACCGTATCCCTGATATAATCGAAATCCCTTTTTACGGAGCAAGACAATTGCAGAAAAATGGCAGAGAGTAAAAATATTTTTTTTCCCATACCTAACTCGCCGTTTTAAATTCCACTCTTCTGTTTTTCACCCAGACGCTTTCTCCCGTGCCGGTAGCCGCTGGTCTTTCTTTCCCGTAGGAAACAGTACGAATTCTCTCCGGCGCTATACCGTAGTTGACCAAGTATGACCTGCAAGCGTCGGCTCTTTTCTGTCCGAGAGCCAGGTTGTATTCACTGGTCCCCCTTTCGTCGCAATGACCTTCTAGTATCACGTCGACTGACGGATACTTCAGAAGCTCTCTGGCGTTTTTTGACATGACTTCTCTGGCGGTAAAACTCAGCTCCCAGGAATTATATTCGAAATAGACCGTCTCCAGGACGATCAAATCTTCGGGTCTCTGGACTTCTGTTTGTATATCTGCAGTGTCGGAGACCGCCGTTGTGGTATCCAAAAGGACTTGATCTCCGTCGGTGTTTTTGGGTGTGCAGGAAAACAACATAAGAATTGACACGGCAAAGAAAATAAAGAATCTTATCATTTTCATGGAGCCTCCTTTTCACTTCGACCACGCGGGCATAGCGCTGCCTGGAGATGAAATGATTTCTCTCAAGTATGTTCCGTCAAAATTCATTGTGTAAAGTTTGTCGCTCCCGGATCTGTCGCTTGAAAAAACTATATGAAGCCCGTCCGGGGACCATGAAGGATCTTCGTTGTCTCCAACAGCTGTCAACTGTTTCTGATTTTCACCTGTCGGCGAAACGCTGAATATTTGAAAAGAACCGCTTTGTTCACCGACAAAAAGTATCCTGTCACCTCTGGGAGACCATGCTGGAGATGTGTTGTAAAACCCCGACCGCGTAATCCGCCTGGTGTTAACTCCATCCACGCCGCATGCGAATATTTGAGGGTATCCCGCCATGTCGCTCGTAAAGGCGATTTCTTTTCCCGAAGGAGACCAGGTCGGCGAGCATTCTATGGAAGGGGAATTGGTCACTCTGCTGAGAATTCCAGATGAAACTTCCGTAATGTATATGTCTGTGTTTCCGTCGACAGTCATCGCGAACGCCATCATAGAGCCGTCCGGAGAAAATTCACCTCCGAATTGAAGGTCGCCCCGGGAAACAAACGAGGTCAACCTCCCGGATTCGATAGTCACAATTTCGGGTTTTCCGCTGAAATACGAGGTGAAAAATATTTTTCCAAAAAAATCCCAAGTCGGTGCTATGTTAACCGATCCGTTGCTGACGATGCTTTGATCGTTATAGCCGTCGTAATCACATACTCTTATTCCGGAAGAAGATCCCCCTCTTCTCGAGTATGCTATTTTTGTCGAAAAAACTCCTCTTTCTCCTGTTAAAGCCCAGACAATGTCGTCTGAAAACTCGTGGGCTATGCTTCTTAATCCTTCGGAATTAACTCTATAATCCTTTTCAAAAACAATGTTTTCCGATTGAATGTCGAGCAGGAACCCTTTTAGTGAAATCCCGTCGAAACTACGCGAAACGACTGCCGCTGCGAGGGCTTCAGCTCCGGTGCTTTTCAATTTATCCCAGTTCGCTGGCATGAAATCCTCCGGGGCAACACCGGTTTCATCCCAGGGTACAATAGAAAAATACAGGCTGTACAAAAGATCCGACTTGACAACGTTTTCAAGCATACAAGCAGTTTCAGAAAGGTCTTCTGAAGAAGAGAAAGGCATCAGGATCAAATCCATCTGTTCCTTTCCATAGGTTGAAATTCCAACGTAAATATCGCCTTGTGAAATTACAAGGCTCATCAACAAAAATACCATGCGATCACCTCTATCACCTGTGTTCGAAATAAAAATGGACGACTACGGAATCTCCGAATTTATCAGGCAAAGGCGGAAAAGGAGACGAGTTTTTGACAGCTCTCAATGCCGCCAGGTCCAATGAAGAACTGCCCGAGCTCTCTTGAATCTGAGCGCCGGAAATGTCGCCGCTTCGGTTTATGGTAAATACAATAGTAGCTTTTTTTATTCCGGTTCCCGACCCCAGCGGGTCTGTGTAATACCTCGCCACTTTTCTCACAATAGATTTTATATACGGGTCTTCAGGCCCCAAACCCGGTATATTTACCCAGACCGGATCTTCACCGCCGGTTGCATTTGGAAGGATGTTGTGATCAGAATTGTCATCCACCTCTGGTTGCTCGAAGACAGTGGTCGCGACATCTTCGTCAGTCGTCTCTGGAGGAGTTTCCTCCTCGCTGCCTATGTGGTTTTGCAAATCTTCTCTCGATGCGACAAGGTTTACTCTGTAAGCCACCCTTTCTGTTTCCGATCTTTGAATAAGATCCTGAATTTTCGACAGCACAAGCATAAATGAAATTATAAAGACTAAATGGATCAAAAAAGAAAGATAAAACCCTTTCCAATTATCTGATTTTAGAAGTGTATACGAGTTCGACACTGTTTATTCCTGATTTTGCCACCGTTCTGACGCAGTCCAGAACGTGTTTATAAAACACCGCAGAATCCGCTTCAATACTGACAGATGTCATGGGATCCAATCCTCTCAAAAGCGGGACGAGATCCTCTGGGGAATTCAAAGTCTCGGCCGAAACGCTGTTCGACCCCTGGTAGATTCCGAAAAATATTCTCCCTTCTCTGTCTATTGAAATAACGCAATTCTTAAGGTCTTCCGGGACGACCTCCGACTTCGCGCTGTCGCTTAAAACCGGAACCGCGACCGATGACCTAACCCTCTGTTCGTTTATCAGAGGTACAGTGATCATAAACATAATCAGCAACGACATGGTCACGTCGACAAGGCTTGTGACGTTTATCCCCGACAAAGGTTTCAATTCGTTTGAAACTGCCATAAATTCACCTAATCTATCAGACCCCAGACCAGAGCTTTTTCGATTATCTCGTCAGAAAAATTTTCCATGGAAACAACCATGCCCCTCAATCTGGAGTTTAAGCCGTTATAGAGCATCACTGAGGGAATAGCAACCAACAAACCGACGATTGTCGTCACAAGCGCTGCAGCGACACCCGGGCCTATCGCGGATATATCCGTCGTTCTGTGTTTTCCCATTGCCATAAACGAAAGCATTATACCCCAGACAGTCCCCAAAAGTCCGAAAAAAGGAGCGACAGTGGTAGTAGTGGCCAAGAACGTGACCTTTCCTTCAAGTCTGTGCATCTCCTCCCTGACTAGTTTTTCAGACAGCATCTTGATTTCTTCGAGTTTAGGTCTTGAGGGTTTTAGAGAATCTGGAGCTGGTGTGAAAAATAACCTCGCGTGAAGACCTATGAAAATCCTCGCGAAAGGTGACGGATCTCCTACGATTGTCAAGTTCCTCATCATTTCCTTTGTCTTAATATTCGAAAACGTCGCTTCGAAACTGCCGTTTAAATTTTTGGCTTTTCTGAATACAAGAAACCTCTCAATTGCAATTGAGACAGTGAAAAATGAAAGAATTAAAAGAATACCGAGAATCATATACGTAACAGGGTCTGTTCTCGAAAACACTCCGGAGTTTTCTAAAGATATCTGGCAAAACCTTAAAAAGACCATAAACCCGTCTTCTCCTTGACTTCTTCGATTGTTTTAGACGCTATTTTTCGAGCCGTTTTACTGCCTTCAAAAATTATCTCTTTGACCCTCGGCAGTTCAGAACTCCAGCGTTTTTTGTTTTCCCTGAAAGGTTCCAGTTCCCTGTTCAGGTTTTCCGCCAAAATTCTTTTGCATTCAAAACAGCCTATAGTAGCGTTCATGCAACCTTCCCTGCAGTATTTGATCTGTTCGGGATCAGACACCAATTTGTGCATGGAAAATATGTTGCATTCCTCGGGAACGCCGGCATCTGTTTTTTTCTGTCTTCTCGTGTCGGTCACTGCGGTAGACAACTTTTTGGATATCTCCTCAAAGGAGTCAGTCAGGTATATGCAGTTTCCGAGGCTTTTGGACATTTTGAATTTTCCGTCCAGACCGAGTATCACGGCTCCTTCTCCCATGATAGGCTGAGGTTCTGGGAAAGTGCCCCCAAAGGTTGAATTAAATTTTCTGGCAATTTCCCTGCAGAGCTCCAGGTGGGGAATCTGATCTTTGCCTACCGGGACAAATTCTGACTTGTATATCAATATGTCAGCCGACATCAAAACCGGATAATCCAGAAGACCCACGTTTATGTTGTCCGCGTTTTGCGCGACCTTGTCCTTGAAAGTCGGAACCCTCTCGCACCATGAAAGAGGGGTCACACAGTTCAATATCCAGGCTAGTTCGGTGTGTTGGGGTACAAGAGACTGAACCATCAAAACAGATTTCTCATGGTCAAGCCCCGCGGAAAGATAGGAAATCGCGGCGTCGAGGGTTCTTTCCGGCAACTCCTGGGGTTCATACCTGACGGTCATGGCGTGAAGATCTACTATTCCGTAAACGCAGTCGTATTGCTCCTGAATTCCTATCCACTGCTTTAAAGCGCCGAAATAATTCCCTATGTGCAAATTTCCCGAGGGTTGAATCCCCGAAAAAACCTTTTTTTTCAATTTTCACCCCTTTTCATTTTTTGCTTCGTGAAGAGCTGGCCGCAAGCGGCGTCAATGTCTCCGCCGTGGCTGTATCTCACAGTGACATCCACGCCGTTCTTTTCGAGAATTTCACGAAACCTCAAAAGAGATGTCTCTTCAGCTCTTTGAAATCTTTCGACGGCTTGATTGTAAGGAATCAAATTTATTTTGCACATAACCCCATTGACCAGCTCTGACAATTTCTTTGCGTCTTTTGGCTTGTCGTTGATGTCTTTGATTAGAACGTATTCAAAAGTAACTTTCTTGTTCGTTATTTCGATGTATTCCTTTACCGAGTCAATGAGAGCTGCCAAGTTCCATTTTTTTGTTATCGGCATGAGTCTTTTTCTCATCGAATCATCCGAAGCGTTGAGCGAAACAGCGAGCTTGTATTGCTTGGCGCTTTTAGCTAGATAAAGTATGCCTGGGACAACACCCGCGGTTGAAATGGTTATCTTCCTCTGTCCAATCCCCAGCATTTTCTTGTCGTTTAAAATGTCGCATGCCTCAACTGCGCCCTTGTAGTCATAAAAAGGTTCTCCCATGCCCATCAAAACTATGTTCGTGGGGTTTTTATCACCGAGCTGCAGGGAAACGAGCAAAACCTGAACAGCGATCTCGTATGGCGTGAGTTGCCTGAAAAAACCCATCTCTCCGGTAGCACAGAACAAGCATCCGTAGGGACAACCTACACCTGTCGATACGCAGACGGTTTTCCGGCTTTTTTCTTCTATGAGGACAGTCTCGGCTTCCAAGCCGTCTTTGAATTTCATGATATACAATACTGTTTTGTCGCCAGATTTATTCGATTTTCTTATTTCTGGTATGTACAACTTTTCATTCAGTTCTTGTCTCAATTCGTTTGGCAGGTTGGACATTTTTAAAATATTCGTCTCTTTTTTTTTCCAGAACCATTCGAGTATTTGCCCTGTCCTGTATGAGGGAAGATTTTTGTCATGCATGAATTTGTCAAGGCTTTCCGGAGTCGGCTCCAGGGTATACGCCATGGTCTTTGATTTTTCGCCGTTCATTTTAAGTCGTACCCCATTTCAATCCAAGCCGTTATTCCGCCTGAAAGGTTGATCAATTTGACAAAACCCATATCTTTCATCTTCATGGCTGCAGAAAAACTCCTGGCTCCGTATTTGCAATACACGAGGTAAATTTCTTCCCTCGGAAAAACGTCTATTGAGTCTTGGAAATCTTCTCCATAGTAATTGACGTTCACAGCTCCTTCTATTCTGAAAAGGTCAAATTCGTCAGAGGGTCTGACATCGATTATGATTATACTGTCGCTGTAAAACATTAACAATTCATGCGCTTTCTCGGCGTCAATTTCCGCGAAAACATTGCCGCTGTAAAAAAGATCATTGCATATAATGTCATTTTTTCTCATGCTGCCGCATCCTATCATATCCATCAACAACAGAACTTGAGCGACGTACAGGGTTTTCAAAAAAATCTTCAACATGATCATTTATAGTACTTTTACCTCAAAAATATAAATTTATTGTTAATATACTCTTAAATTTTGCAAACAAGTTCAAATGGACTTTCCTATACATTATTGGCAGGAGAAAAAAAGCACTCCGCCATTTCCTTTTTCGTCACGGATCATCGTCAAGAATTCTTCGTCCATGAGGACTTCATAACTTAAAGGGTCAACATACTGGGCGCGAATAGACACCGAATCGTTTTCGAATACCCGGAATTTAACATAGTTGATTACATGTCTTTCTCTGAGAAGAACAAGCGAATTCCCCGAAAAAGACAGATATTCGTATTCGTTTTCGAAAACTCCCTTCGAGAAGATCTCAAATGTATCAATATTCATTCCGCCTATGGCATCCGGCGGTTCTTGAATAGGCTCTCCTTCAATTAATACCGTGCAGGTTCCATAGTGTACGACCACCCTAACCTGAATTCCCGACAGCAGGTTGTTTTTTAGGGACACATAATCATAAAGCGAATCCGTTTGGGAAAATAGTGTAGGGGCAAAAAGAAAAATCGCCGTGAAAACCGTCTTTCTCATCTTTGCAGTCCTTTCCATCTACCGGTAAAAAAAGATTTTTTCAGAAAAAGAGTTTTTTCCAATTCTCGCAAATACAAAATACCTTCCTGCAGAAAGGGTGTTGACTCTTGAAAAGTCGTCTAAGTCGCGTGTGAAAACATGGGTTCCCGCTGAGAAAGATCCCCCGCAAAGCTGAACAACTTCTCTTCCTGTGACGTCGAAAATTCCGATGGATACTTTTGTCATCTCGGGAATTGAAAATTCAACTTCGAGAATCCTTTCGGACACAGATGACCTGAACTGGACATCCGGTGTGTTCACCGGCGGGATTTGCTCCTCTACGCGGTTTGACGTCTCGTATGTTATGGTGTAGTAACCCAGTGGCGCGGTGAATGGATCTTTTTGCGTCCTTCCCGAAGAGTCGCTCGCCTGGATAAAGTAATCTATGGTCAAAAAAGCCTCACCCACGGGCTGCGGCAAATACAGAAAAAAACTGTCATCAAAACCCGGCACTCTATTCATAACTTCGTAATTCACGAACTGTGTTTCAGAAGATAGCTTCCAGAAAAAGAAAACCGAATCGGTTTTTACACCTGATCCGCTGTATGGATGCACGAAAGCCCTGACCCTTGAATCTGCAGTGTCTATGTAGGGGTCATGGTCGACGTAGAGCATTCCCGGATCGAATATCGCCATAGTCCTGCAGTGAATCGCGTCCGTCGGTTCAAAACCGGAAGCCCCTGTGTATTGAAAACCTACTGCGTCGTAACCCTGCATCTCCCTCTCGTAGAAATTGAGAGCCGCGGTGTCGTAGGTCGTCACGCCGGTCAACGGAACATAGACTTTTCCGTTCAGAATAAGGCTGTTGACGTAGGCGGCTTCTATACCGTCAGGGCAGTTAAGCCTGACCACTTCATAGTTCTCTCCGTAGCAGTTCGTCAGAGAAGATATCTGGGCGGCGAGTTGGTTTAAGTTGTAATCATCAATACCATTCGTTATAACTGCCACTTTAGTTTCCGAAAGAAATTTTGCGTAGCAGTCTATGTGGTTTATATAACTTCCGAGAGGATCGCTGAAGGTGTAATAGGTCTGAATTCCCCAGTAGGCGAGCATCAATGAGTTGACCGAATCAACGGAAAGAGAAGGGTTGTCGTCAAAGTACACGTTGTTGCTCGACATTGCCGTTCCGTGGCCGTCGCACATCATGTTCCCGCCTGTGTGCGCCAACAAGGTCTTCCACAGGTTGATCCCGAGAGCCGGGGCTAGATCCCAGTTGGACTCGTCGTCGTCTATCCTGCCGTGGGTGTACCTTCTGTTGTAGACGTGGTCGGATATTCCAATGGAGTCGGTTCCGTCGAAAAGCATCCAAGGTCCGTAGTCCCTCGTCCAATATGATTCTGTCTGAGTAGATACAAAACTTACGTCGGAAAGAGAGATTCCGTGGCTGACAAAAGCCGACTGAGCCGAAGAGACGTTGCTCGCAAGGCAAGTGACATGAAGGTCTTGAGCAAGCTGTGATATCAAATCCCAGGGAAGACCAACGGGGTACCTTATCAAAACCGACACAGCGGGTTCCCACTCCGCGCACATCCTGACCAGCGGAGTCGGGGGATCCGTCGGCACTATTACATCCCTAATCATACTAGGGTAATTTTCCGGCAGGAGAGGTTTCAGGGGACCGGGATCGTGCGGAGAATGATCTATTGACATGCCGTCTTCGATCCTCTCTCCTGTTCTGCGGGGGCTGATATCACACTGTAGCGGTGTCGAAAATTGGCTTTGAGACAAAATCAAAAAAAACACGATTGATAACATGAGCTACCTTTCCTTTCGCTTTTCCATCTCCAGCCTCTCTTTCAAAAAGAAGTACCTCTTTGAAGATACGTCGTTCGAAAGAGCTCTGTAGAGAGCTTTGGTGTCGCCGACAATGATGACTATTTCTTTTCCTCTCGTAACAGCCGTGTAGAGAAGATCCCTCGCGAGCATGACGTAATGACCGGAATATAGGACTATCACTACCGCGGGGTATTCCGTGCCCTGGGACTTGTGAACCGTGACTGCGTACCCCAAGACGACATTATCTATCTTTTCATTTTCTATCTCAACAGTTTTGTATGAAAAATCGACCGTCAGAGAGTGTTTTTTTTCTTCGACCACGATGCCGGTGTCTCCGTTGAAAATTTCAAGGTCGTAGTCGTTCTGAACCTGAAGGACCTTGTCGCCGAGAGATGGCCGTCGAGTTTTACCGGGGTTGAAAAGTTCTGCGAGTTTTTTGTTAAGCTCCGAAGTTCCTACTTCACCACCGTTGACAGGTGTTATTACCTGGACGGCTTCGGGTGTTCTGCAGCCGTACCTTTTCTTCATCTCTATTCCTGCTATTCTGCATACCTCATCGGAAATTTCCGACGCACCCTCTTTTTTCACAAATACGAAATCCTTCGGGTTGAAATTCGGTTTTTTGCCTTCGAGAATATTTTTGGCTCCGGATAAAATACCGCTTTCGGAGTTTTGTCTGAAGACTTCTTCCAGCTTCAGAGCGGGTATAGAACCGAACTGGACAAGGTCTCTGAAAAAAATTCCGGGACCTACAGGCGGCAGTTGATCTGCGTCCCCGACAAAAACTATTTTTGTCTCTTCCCCCAGAGATTCGAGCAAACTCGAAGCCAGAAAAATATCCACCATCGAGCTCTCGTCCACTATAACTAGGGTTTCGTCAATTCTCTTTAAAGAATTGAAGGTAAAAGCTCCGGTCGCGGGGTTGTACCCAAGAAAACGATGGATGGTTCTGGCTTTTTTGCCGGTGATCTCCTCAAGCCTTTTCGCCGCACGTCCTGTGGGCGCGCAGAGTTCGATCCTCCCGTCGTAGAACTGGGCGATTTTTTTTATGAGCGTCGTCTTTCCCGTGCCTGGCCCGCCGGTGATGACGCTTATAGAAGACAGCCCGATGTTCCAAAGCGCTTTTTCCAAAGGATTTGACGGTTTTTCAGCCCCATTTGCGCTTTTCATATAGTCTTTATTTTTAGACATAATCCTCAAAATTTCTCCGCAGACAGTCTTTTCAGCCCTATAAGTCGAAAATGGGTATGCGTAATTTTGCCCTGAAAAGCTTTCGATCCTGACAAGGTTTTTATGGATCATTTCGTTGAAAATCACAGAAATTTCAGAAATTTCTACCTGGGTTATTTTTGAAACTTCTCTGACAAGCATTTGGGCGGGATAACAAGTGTGACCCAGTGAAACAGCTTCCGACAGAACATAATCCAACGCAGCCTTCAACCGAAGCGGAGAATTCATGTCTATTCCCATTTCAAGAGCAATTTTGTCAGCCCTCTTAAAACCTATTCCGCCTACAGTTTCAGACAAAATCCAGGGGTTGGTCTTCAGGACTGACACGACATTTTCAGCCCCTACCTCTTCGACTATTTTCTCCGCGGTCCTGGGTCCAACACCGTATTTGGAGACATACACAAAAGCGTTTCTCCGGCTAGAATCTTTTTTCCATTCTTCCGCTATTGATTCGACGAGGGATTTTTTAAGTCCTTTGACTTCTCTGAGCCGAAAAGGCTGATTTTCTAGAACCTCCGACGTCTTCTCTCCAAATATCTGTACTATTTTTTGAGCCGTCTTCGGTCCCACCCCTTTGATTTTGCCGCTTGAGAGGAAAGCGAGTATTCCTCTCACAGAATCTGCTTCTTCAGGAAACGATGAAGTGACGTTGAATTGGACGCCAAACTTGGGATGAACGGTCCATTCTCCTGTCAATCTGTAAAACCTTCCAATTAATGGGAAAGGGATATTTCCTGCAGCGATAAAATCTTTTGAATTCCTGAATTTGGCTACAGCCCAAGCCCTTTCGGAGTGTTCGTATATGATCTTTAGAAGTTCAGCTCTGATTTCCATCCTCATAGAGACGTTGAGAGGAAATCCTTCATCGAATAAAACCCTGTGGTTTGTCCAGAAAACCAGAAAATGGCTTCCAAAGCCCCCCCCGCGAATACTTCTCTCGACACTGCTCTATGGTGGAATTCAAGGAGCTCGCCCCTCCTTGCAAAATAGATCCAATGATCCCCTGGTATATCAGCTTCCCTTATAGCGTGTATTTTCGATATGTCCACTCCAGCCGTTTCGGCCAAAAGAAGGGCTGTTCCGCTCGGTGAATCCTTCTTCGCCTTGTGGTGAATCTCCACTATCTCTGCGTCGTAATTTTTTAAAATCCGGCTGTTTTCCGATATTATTTTGACAAGCAAGTTGACCCCTATAGACATGTTAGGAGAGTAAAAAACCGGTATGGATTTGCTCGCTGAGCCAATTGCGTCTTTATGAGACTGGTCAAGGCCTGTCGTGCCTGAAAAAAAACCGGTTTTGAACTTCAGGCATGTTTCCAATGCTTTTTGAAAACCTTTTGGAGAGGAAAAATCGACGACTACATCTCCCTTGGAGCTGTCTGAAAGCTCTGAACCCGCGTCGTGGATCGACACTATCCTATAACGCTCGTCTTTGTCGATCAGGTCTTTTAAAAGCCTGCCCATTTTTCCATTAGCTCCGTTTAAAATTATACCAACGGGTTTCTTCATTAATTCACCTCAAGAGATAAAACGCCGTATCAATTCTTTTATCGCCGAAAACTCTGTTGTTATTGCTGTCACTTTCATGTCTTTCTTTTCTTCGTCGATTTCCATCCTGTCTGACCTCTGTATGCTGTCTATGTAAGCGTTTCCAGTAGCGTCGTCA
This sequence comes from candidate division WOR-3 bacterium, assembly GCA_016926475.1. Classification (NCBI taxonomy): domain Bacteria; kingdom Pseudomonadati; phylum Caldifarciminota; species Caldifarciminota bacterium. The sequence goes on from JAFGON010000055.1 coordinate 15,963, forward strand.
CTCGTCGGATTCCATCCTTTGTAGGTGACTTTAGGTTTGTATAAAATAACTTTTGCACCCCAGTCGCTCAGCCCTCTGATATAGTCTCCCGTTTTGGAAGTTACGACTATTACAGAATCGGGTTTAATTTTCTGTCTGTCGAAATGCGATATCAAAACGGAAGGTCCCGGATTGTCAAGCCAACCTTTTTCGAAAATTTTAAAGTCTTTGTATACGTTTTTTATCTTTTTCTCGGCGATAATGTTCTCGACGCATTTAGGTTGAAAAGCGGCAAATACTATCTTCAGGTTCTTAATATTTTTCATTTCCTTGAGAAGGGGAATAACATTGTCGAAAAATATAACATGATCATCATAACTTTTTTTGACTTCTTTGTTTATTCTTCCCTTTAAAACCGTCCAATTGTCTTTTCCGAGAAGCCTGGTTCCGAGAATGTTGAACGGAGGTCCTTTTCTTTTTTCTCTGATAAGAGCTTCCCTCATAGCAAGAAGCCTGGGAAAAGTTATTGTCTTCCCGAGTTCGCTCGCTCTTTCCCACATTCTTTTGTATATATGAGCGTAAATTCTGTCTTCATTTATCAGAGTGTTTTCTAATTCCACGACGAGCCAGAATGATTTCATCTTGCCTATCCGTTTAATTTGTTAAGAGGTCGCCCCGACACTGAAAAGAATTAAATTATGTCACGAAAATTCGATACATTAAAGCACAAACATTAATGTACATTTTAGATCAATTATATCACTTTTAGAAAAAATGTCAATACAAGAGCTGTTTTTTCCCTTTTAACAGCCTATTGACGACGTCAAAAAGCAGAAAATTTAAAATCCTGACAAATTATGTCGAAAAAATCAGTCTCTTTTCCAGATTTCTGTTCCAAAGCCGTTAGCGCCGTAAAACGCCCAAACCCCTTTTACATCGTTATCTACACTTCTCATCAGAGACACGCCTATTGTGTTCATGGACCCGTCTGTCCAGGAACAAACAAAATAACTGCCGTCAGAAAATGCTATTCCATCGTAGCTGAAATCTTCGAAAATCCATGATATTGCAAATATGTCGTCATATTCCTCTATGTGCAGAGAGCAAGTGTATTCTGAACTGTCGGAATTTGTCCCGAGAACACGGTATTCTCCCTCGGGGTTAAAACTTGACGAGTTAATAACATAAGTCGTTTTCTGACTTTCTTCAGGCGTTCTAAAGGCGTTTTCAAAACCTCTCAATCCGGAAAGCGTCGCCCAGATTCCTTTCAGATTCTCCCCCTCGATTTTGTATAGAACCGCTCCTAAATCACTGTTGCTCTCGTCAGTGTAGGAGACGGCAAGATACTCTCCGCTCTTTATTCCCACGCCAATGTAGTATTCTTCGCCGCCAAAAAGCCAGTTGACTTCGTAAGCTCCGAAATGGTCTATTACCTCCAATTCTCCTTCGTATTCATTTTCTCCGTTCGTTCCCCATACCGAATAAACCCCTTCCAAACCTTCGCCTGTCAATGAGACGGTAAAAAATAAAAAAATCAAAGCGTAATACGCGATTCTCACTACTCCTCCTTCAATTAAAGTTCAATTCCAAACCACGACGCGATTGTAGCCAGGTTTTGATCCACGGCATAAGCGACGAATTCGATGTTATTTAAAAGATCAGCCTTCGTGACGGTATGATAAGGCATTTCAACCTGAAGGAAAAGGTATCCTTCCTCGGAAAGTCCCAGTTTAAGCTGGTTCATCTGGTAGTTGGCAAGAGTTACTTGCTTGAAAGCATCGGAAGGATAAGACGAAGGTATCTCAAAAAGAGGGGTCATCACCAACACCCATTCTTCTTCTACAGTGAGGATTCCGATATTAATCGTTCCTCCTAAACTCGAAGAATATGGAACAATCCAAGTATTGTCATCGGGTTTCTCGAAGAAAATACTGTCCTCTTCGAGCCAATCTGAAACAGGATGTGAAAGAGTCAGCATAAAAAATAAAGAAAAAACGGCATTCATCCGGAGGCCTCCCTGATAATTGACTTCAGTGCAGTGTATAACTATTTTCTTAGTAATCCATATTAAATCATATTTGTCAACCTGCAGGGCTTTTCTCAATTTAATGTTGACAATAACAGGAAAAAAAAATAGAATTTGCTTCTGGTGTTTTTGGGCGGTTAGCTCAGTTTGGTCAGAGCGCTTGCTTGACATGCAAGAGGTCACAGGTTCAAGTCCTGTATCGCCCACCAAAGTGTCCGTTTATTTTCATGGAAATTCAAGGAGATACCAATGAGGGCATACGAATTATTAAAAAAGGACGCATATACAGTACTCTGCGGGGATGAGCTCGTCGACCTCGACGAACAAATAAAAGATGCATGTGAAGCGCTTCCCTTCTCGGACGAAAGGTGCAGAAATGTATTTTGGCATTCTTCCGCTCACCTTCTCGCCCAGGCTGTTTTAAGGCTATTCCCGGGTACAAAACTCGGAGTCGGTCCGGCTGTAGAAGAAGGTTTTTATTATGATTTTATACCTCCAAAACCTTTCACACCCGAAGACCTGACCCAAATTGAAGACGAAATGAAAAAAATAATCTTAGAGGATTTGCCCATAAAAAAGACCGTTGTTTCAAAAGACGACATGGTCGAACTTCTGAAAAAACAAGGGCAGGATTTGAAAATTGAACTCGCCCAGGAATTTGATGAACCAATCAGCTACTACTCTCAGGGGGAATTCTTCGACATGTGCAGGGGTCCCCACTTGAGGTCTACAGGTGAAGTAGGTCATGTAAAAGTTTTAAGCGTTGCCGCCGCCTATTGGAAAGGCGACGAAAAGAATCCATCGATGCAGAGAGTTTACGCAATCGCTTTTCCCTCAAAAGAACTCCTCGAGGAACACCTGGAAAAATTGGAGCAGGCAAAACTCAGAGACCACAGAAAAATCGGCAAAAACATGAGTCTCTTCAGCATTGAAGAAGAAGGCGGCCAAGGGCTGATATACTGGCATGAAGCTGGGAGTATAATCAGAGAAGAAGTCGAAAACCTCTGGATCAACGAGCACAAAAGGCGCGGATACGGTTTCGTCAGAACCCCTCATATCGCCAGAGCAGACCTCTGGAGGCAATCCGGTCATTTGGATTATTACAGCGAGAATATGTTTTTCCTCGACGACAAAGAATTTGTTTTGAAACCGATGAACTGTCCTGAACACATACTGATTTTTAAAAGGAACAAAAAAAGTTACAGAGAACTGCCTTATAAAATTGCCGAACTCGGAACAGTCTACAGAAAAGAGAGATCGGGAGTGTTGCATGGAATGCTGCGGGTCAGAGGATTCACTCAGGACGACGCTCATATCTTCTGCACCGCGGATCAAATCGAACAGGAGATAACAGGTGTTCTTGACCTTGTTCTCGGCTGGATCGAGAGATTCCGATACGATAAGTACTCCATAGAGCTCAGCCTCCGGGACCCTCTAAATGCCGGTAAGTACGCCGGTGATGAAGAAAGTTGGGAAAGGGCTGAATCTTCCTTGAAATCCGCCCTTGAAAACAACAATCTTCAATACAAAGAAATGCCGGGGGAAGCAGTTTTTTACGGACCGAAAATTGACTTCAAACTTTACGACGCCATTGGCCGATCATGGCAAGGCTCGACCATACAACTTGACTTTAACCTCCCCAAGAGGTTCGACCTCGTCTACATTGATAAAGACGGACAAGACAAAACCGTAATCATGATTCACAGGGCAATTATGGGATCTCTAGAAAGATTTGTCGGCGGCCTGATCGAACACTATTCAGGCAGATTTCCTTTCTGGCTTGCTCCAGAGCAAGTCAGAATAATCCCCATAACCCAGGAACAACAAGAATCAGCTCAAAATCTTGCCAAATCTCTTCGAGAAAATGGAATCAGATGCTCTGTGGACGAAAGAAACGAAAAGTTAGGCCACAAAATCAGAGACGCGGAGACCGCCCATGTTTCTTTGATGGCTGTTTTAGGAAGAAAAGAAATGGAGTTAAGCCGGATTTCCATTAGGGAATCGCAGGGAAAAGAAATGGGCTTGATGTCTTACGAATCCTTGATAGAATTATGTATTAACCGTATAGACGAAGGAAGAAAGAAACTCAACAGATAAGGAGGTCATTATCACGTTTTCTCCCAAAGGTTATAAAAACGTTCAGGTCAATCATTCAATTAAAAGCCCAAGCGTCAGGGTAGTAGATGAAAACGGGAAATACATAGGAATATTAGACGTGAAGACAGCAGTGAATATGGCAGCCGAACGAGGTTACGATTTAGTTATGATTTCGGAATCTTCAACTCCCCCTGTGTGCAAGATAATCGACTTCGGTAAATTCAAATTCGACGAGAAAAAAAAGTTAAAGGAAGCTCAACACAAACAAACAACTATCAAGGTCAAAGAACTCCGAATGAAACCTGGAATAGACGAGCACGATTACAGAGTTAAACTTGAGAAAGCTAAATCTTTTTTAACTCAGGGAAAAGACGGAAAAAGCAGTAATTCACCTCTGTCCAACAAAAAAAACAAAGTAAAATTTATCGTCCGTTTGTACGGAAGGGAAATGGCTCACTCTGAACGGGGAATGGCTGTTTTAAACAAATTCATTGAAGACCTAGAGGATTTGGGTACCGTCGAACAAAATCCAATTCAGGAAGGCCGTTTCATCAGCATGGTAATAGCGCCTAAAAAAATGGAGGGCAAACAAAATGCCAAAAATTAAAACAAACAAATCAGCAGCAAAAAGATTTAAAAAGACAAAGAACGGTAAAATTAAGAGATGGCAGTCTTTCACGGGTCACTTGAAAACAGGCAAATCAGCGGGAAGAAGGAGAAAATTGAGATCTTCAACTCTCGTCTCCAAAGCCAATCTCGAAAAGACTAAAATGCTAATACCTTACGCTTGAGGAGGAAAAATGCCGCGAGCCACAAATAACCCCGCGTCAAAGGCGAGACATAAAAAAATTCTCGAACTCGCCAAAGGTTTTTACGGAGTAAGACATTCAAGGTTCAAATCTGCCAACCAAGCTGTTATGAGAGCAGGCATCAATGCTTACTCTGACAGAAAAAAGAAAAAAAGAGATTTCAGAAGGCTCTGGATTACGAGAATTTCAGCTTCCTGCCAAAACCAGGGTCTTTCTTACTCTAAATTCATGTTCGGGTTGAGCAAAGCCGGAATTCAAATAAACCGTAAAATGATTGCCGAAATCGCGGCTAAAGACAATGAAGCTTTCAGCGATCTGGTCAAAATCGCGCAAAAATCTCTTTCTTGATATCTCCATTTCGGCGCTGATAGCGTTTTTTGCCTTGGCGTCGCATTCTTGTTCAAGAGGAGAAACCGAAGATATTCTTTCGCAACCAGGCAACATAAATGATTGGGCGAAAGGGCAGTGGAGTGAATATGAAGTCCACAAAGGTGAGAAACAATTCACCATAAGGTATACCGTTATAGCCAGAGACGAATTTGACACTTCCCTTTTCTGGATAGAATCGGTTGTGAATACAGGTGAGGATTCGTTCCTTTGGCAAGCGCTTGTTCCAGAATTTTTCAAGGGCTCCCCTAAAGAACTCGTAATAGTAGATCTAACTCAGAGCAAATTGGAAGCCCTCGCAGTTCCACTGGGCAAAAACTGCCGAACGGATTTTCTTCTCGGCTCATTTGATCCTTCCAATCTTAAAAGGCTCGGGTTCGAAACCGATTTCATTTCCACGCCTGCGGGAAAATTCTATTCCCTGCACTGCCAACTGATGATAGAAGACAAACCTGCCAGCGCATGGATAAGCAGTAAAGCTCCAATTTTCGGATTGGTGCAGTGGGAGTCTCAGAACGAAGTGAGAACCCTCGTTAATTTTGGATATGACGGAAAATCAATACTTCCCAAAGACATAGTTCGTATGCAGATAGGACCCGCTGATTTTTCAAAACCTGTTTTCAGAGAAAACCTCGTAACTTTTGTCATCGACACATCGGCGGCAATCATAGAATCCATTCCATGAAACAAGTTGTCTTGCTCCTTTGTAATTGAACCCGGAGGTTTTATGAACAGCGAGAAACTAACTTTGATCTCGGAAAAAATTGAGCAGATGATAGAGAAGATTGAAACGCTTAAAAAGGAAAACGAGTCTCTTAAAATTAGAATTGACGAAAACGAATTCGATGAAAAAAATTTGAATTCAAAATTAGACCAGCTCCAGAATGAAGTAAATTACCTAAAAAAAACTGTAGACGAAAAAAACTTAGACATTCAAATTATGTCCCAAAAGAATGAAGAGCTCCAAGAAGCAATAAAAAAGACTTCCTCTGTGATAGACAATGTTCTGGCAAAACTTGAAACCATTTCTGAATGAAATAAACGCTGAAAACCTCCAGGGATTATGATGGAAGAAAATATTATCGACACCGTCATCGGCGGAAAAAAAATATCCCTTAAAGTATCGGAAAATTTCCAAATAATCAAAGAGGCAATAGAGCTGTTGAAAAGAGAATTGGATGAAATACAAAACAGCCCAACCCCCCCGATGTCTCAGGAAGAAGCGTTTTTAATCGCCGCGTTGAATATCGCGGGAGCTCTTGTAAAAGAAAAAAGCGGAAAACCTTTTAGAGATTTTGAACTCAGCCCGGAACTCTTAAAGAAAATCGACAATGCCGTAAACTGATTTACACATTTATCCTCTCCAGATAGTCGATTTTCTCACCTAAAAATCTCTCTGCAATACCTATGAAATTCGGAGGAATATCGCTCAGATAGTATCCAACCGTTCCGGGTTTTTCGGCGCGGTTCAAAATATTCTCAGACCTCAGAGTTTCCGCCAAAACTTTTGAGACTTCCTGAGCTGAATCGACCAGAGTAACATTCCGCCCCATAACTTGTTTAATGGTGTTTTTGAGAAGGGGGTAATGAGTGCAACCCAAGACAAGCGTGTCGATATCGCTCGCGGCGAGATGCGAAAGGTAGATTTTCGCTGTCATGAGAGCTATTTCTGTGTTTTCCCAGCCTTCTTCAACCAAAGGTACAAACAACGGGCAAGCCTGGGTGAACACTTTTGTCTTCTCGTTCAATTTCTTTATGTGTTCAGAATAAGCTCCGCTCGATATGGTGGCGTTTGTTCCGATTACCCCGACTCTGTTGTTTTTCGTCACCTTTATAGCTTCTTTAGCGCCGGGGCCAAGCACACCTATAATAGTCACGTCACATTGATGTTTCAACTCGTCAATCGCTATAGACGAAACTGTGTTGCAGGCGGCTATGATAATTTTGACGTCTTTGGATAGAAGAAAATCGATGTCTTCTTTCGCGAATCTTATGATAGTGTCTCTTGATTTATTGCCGTAAGGAACTCTCGCTGTATCGCCGAAATATACTATATCCTCAGTTCCGAGAATTTTTCTCACTTCGCGGACTACAGTAAGCCCCCCGACACCAGAATCGAATATGCCAACGGGTCTCGGATCTATTCCCATTTTTTTCTCCTGATATCCCTCTCAACGTCAGCCTTTTTAACAGCTTCCCTCTTGTCGTACAATTTTTTTCCTCTCGCCACTCCAATTTGGACTTTGACAATATTTCTCGAATTGAAATACATCATCAGGGGGATAGCGGTCAACCCCTGCTGCTCGATCTTCGCTTTCAGTTTGAAAATTTCTCTTCTGCTCAAAAGCAATTTACGATTCCTTTTCGGGTCGGGCTGGTAAAAGGATGATTTGTCGTAAACAGGTATCAATACCGACGAAAGGTATGCTTCACCGTCGATAATCTTCACGTAACCTTCACCCAAGCTGCATGCCCCGTTGCGGAGAGACTTCACTTCCGATCCTTCGAGAACGATACCGGCTTCAATTTTATCCAGAATAGTGTAATCGTGAAAAGCCCGTCTATTTTTTGATATCATTTTCTTTAAATCACTCATCTCGTTCTTGGTTTTCCCTGTAGAGTATTATTTTTCTTCCTATGACAAGGACAATCTCAGAACCTGTCGCCGTGGATAATTCTTCAGCGACATTTTTTGCCTCCAAAAAGGAATTTCTGTTGACTTCAATTTTGATTATCTCCCTCGCGCCCAGCGCTTTATCTATTTCCTCTATAAAAACCCTCGAAAGTCCGGACTTGCCTATGTTGAATAATGGTTTTAATTTGGAAGCGTCAGCTATGAGTTCTTTTCTTTTCTTTGTTTCCATGATAACCGTCACAAATATTTTTTGAGATATTCATAGTTTGGTGTAAGTCTTCCGCCATGAGCTACAATGGCGTTTTTTATTTCAGGCGGCAGTTTTAAAGATTCAAAAGGCTTGTCATATTCCTCTAGGGTTATATCAGGTATGAATCTCATGAGGGTATGGCTGAAATGTTGGGAAGACTCCAGTGGCAATTCGCTTGGAAGTATATCCACCGCGAGGACAGCTATACCTTCTCCTTCCAAGCCATCTACAACCGATCCATCTCTGGGATTATATACAAAAACAGGTTTTTCAGGAGCCGTGGCTTTGACCGTAACCTGGATTCCCCCTTCTACGTCGCAGCTTATATCTCCGATAACTTTCATCTTTCTCTTTTCCGAGTTCCAAACCCTTTTCGCGTCTTCATAGGTGAATACTCTCGGATACCTTTCATCCCAATAATTTCCGTTGACGAGAATTGAAATGAACGGAGTGTATTTCCCGAAAATACAATCATACAATTCCGGGTTTTTGTAATATTGGTCAAGATCAAAATCTTGTTTGCCGTCTTTTCTCGCGTAAAGGTCTTTTTCCTTGAAAACAGCCCTGTATAAAAGATTTTTTTGATACTTTTGATCTTCAATTTTTAATAGATCTTCAGGTTTAATGTCTTCAAATGGCAAGAGGTCAAAAATCTCTTGAGCTCCAGAAGACACATTCCCATAACCAATGAATGAGACAGTCAAAGGGCACAAAGTTTGGGGCAAACCCTTTTGTTTGATTTCATGTCCTATTTCACTTATTTCTTTCATCGCTTCTGAGAGGTCTTTGTATTCAAACGCCCTCCTTACTCTCTCGAAAGGAGTTTTTATACCTTCAGAAGACAGTCTCTTTCCGAATGTCCAAAGGGTATCTATAGCCCCCGCCAAACCGGCGTATCTGCCGAAAAAAATCAACCTTCTGCCTTTATCGTCTTTTATCGTCTCATAATCTATCAGTGTTATCCGCTTTTTTAGAATTTCCCTGAGCATATCCATGTTGTAGTGCTGCCCTTTAATTACATGAGAGAAAAATAGATAAACTTTTCCCTGGAGCAAATATTGAGTTTTTACCTCTTTTATCCCAAGAACGACGTCTACGTCCTTTTTATCGAATTGATCGACTATCACAGCGCCAGAAGCCGAGAACTGTTCCGAGGGAATGATTCTTTCCTCTGATTTTTCCACCAAAACCTTAAATCCTGCTCCAACGAGTTTCTCAACGTCAGAGGGCACAACTGGGCTTCTTCTCTCAAAAGGTCCTTTGTTTTCTTTTCTGATTCCGATTGTTTTCATATTTTTCTCCTGTCAATTTAACTCAGCGATATTTTCATCAGGTATCCAGCCTTTTACCTGTCCAAACTGCACTTTCAACCATGCTCCTCTTGAGCCGGTTAATTTTCCGACGTCGCCGGGTTCTAGCTCCACAGAACATGATGATCCGTAAAGGGGCTGTTCTCTAAGAGGTGTTTTCGAAAGAACGAATATTTTCTTTTCATCGTTCATTTTATCCAGTTTTTGCCAAGTAATAAAAAGGGGTAAGCTGAGCGTGAACATCAAAGCCGCGGCCATGGTCAAATTGGTTTTTCTTTTAAAAATGTTGATTGTCGATAAAACAGATGAAGCGAGAAGGAACACAACACCTGCCCATCCGAATAGTGAACGAAAGGGCACAATGTATACATTCGATTGAACCACTAGTTTTTTACCCATTTTTGAATATGAATTTTTAAGAGCGGATCGGATTTCATTCTCGAAAGGATTCCTCATAAAAGCCGCGTAAAATTTCGCTGCTGCAATTTCATATTTTCCCGAATTATAATTGCGGACACCTTCTTCATAAAGAGCCGAAGCAGCACAATCATTCAACGCGGCGGAACTCTGAACATTCGAAAACAATAAAAATACGATGAACAATACCAAATTCTATCCTCTGCCGTTTGTTTTTTAGTTGGAAACGCATAATTATATACCAGAGGATAACTTAAATCCATACTTATCGACTTAATGGACTTGTCCTGAAATGATATGTGTTATAAAATTCAAAACATGAATTTTAACAGAGTGAATCAAATAACAAAAAAATACAACGGCAAAAGAGTTTTTACGATAGGCGATATAATGCTCGATGAGTATATATGGGGAAGCGTTGAAAGAATTTCCCCTGAAGCACCTGTCCCTGTTGTTGAAGTGGTCAAAGAATCC
>JAFGON010000056.1 GCA_016926475.1 candidate division WOR-3 bacterium
ATTTTATCAGCGCTCACAAACCATTTTTATCGGCATCATCCTTTGTATCTCACATTGAGTTCTTTAGCCGCCATCGTCTCATCGAGCCTTTTAACAGGTGTTTTGACGGGACATTGGAGGATTTCGTCAGGGTTTTCTCTGGAAGTCGAGTCAATCTCTTTCATCACTTCTATGAACGAATCCAGCGTTTTTTTGGACTCCGTTTCGGTGGGTTCTATCATCAGGGCTTCGCTGACTATAAGGGGGAAATATATGGTAGGAGCGTGAAAACCCCTGTCGAGAATTGCTTTTGCGATGTCGAGAGTCTTGACGCCGTGCTTTTTTTGAAAATCTCCCGAAAACACTGCTTCGTGCATACAAGTTTTGTCATAGGGAAGCTTGTAGTTGTCCCTGAGGCAAACCCTGACATAGTTTGCGTTGATGATAGCCTTTTCGGACACATCTTTTAAACCGTCTATTCCCATTCTTAAAAGGTAGCAATACGCTTTCAAAATCACTCCGAAATTTCCGTAAAAAAAATGAACTGGTCCTATTGAATCTTCCGATTCGTTTTCGAGAACCCACTTTCCATTTTTCATCAGCACACGCGGGGTAGGCAGAAAAGGCGACAGCGCTTTGACGACTCCTATTCCTCCTCCACCGGGTCCACCGCCTCCGTGTGGTGAAGAAAATGTTTTGTGAAGATTGAAGTGAATGATATCCACCCCAAGTTCGGCCGGCTTGACCCTGCCGAGCAGCGCGTTCAAGTTCGCGCCGTCCATATATACTATTCCGCCTTTATCGTGGACAACAGAGCATATTTCTCTGAGATTTTTTTCATACAAACCCAAAGTGTTCGGGTTCGTCACCATAAGCGCTGCGGTCTCTTCGTCAAACTGTTCGAGTATGTCCTTGGGGGTCAAAATGCCATCGTTCGAAGATTTGACCGTGACGACCTGGTAACCCGCCAAAGCTGCCGTAGCAGGGTTAGTGCCGTGAGCAGTGTCCGGGACAAGTATTTTTTTTCTCTGTTTTCCCATTTTGGAAAAATAAGCCCTGACTATGAAAATTCCCGTCAACTCACTCTGGGCGCCTGCGACCGGCTGAAGAGTTACTGAGTCAAACCCCGTGAGTTCAGCGAGGAATTTTTGGGCGTCTCCAACAACCTCGAGGGATCCCTGAACGTATTGGTCTGGGACAAGAGGGTGAATTGAAGCGAACCGTGGATTGGCGGCGGCGTCTTCGTTTATCTTGGGATTGTATTTCATCGTGCAGGAGCCGAGCGGATAGAGATTTTTGTCGACATGATAGTTCATCGTAGAAAGGTTGACAAAATGCCTGACAACCGAACTCTCCCCCGTCGAGGGGATGTTTGGAGGGGTTTTACGCAGATATTTTTTTGGTATTTGGGTTTTGGTGTCGGAAGGAACCGAGGTGTAGTTCTCCGGCTTTGATTGTCCTATTTCAAAAAGCAAGGGTTCACGCATTTATCCTCCACACAATACGCTGTATTTTGTCATTGAGCAGTTGAAAAAACACATAATTTTACACCTTTAAGGCTTTCAACTCAAATTATTTTTTTCCGAAAGAACAAGGCACCGGAATTGACCCTGCGCGGGTTCTGGCAGCACTTTTCAACTGGAGCACAAATATTTACGCCCTCGAATTATCCTTTTTAAACAGTTTTTCTTTAAGCTTTTTCACCCTGTCCCTCAGTGCGGCAGCTCTCTCGAACTCGAGTTCTTCCGCCGCTTTTTTCATTTCCTTTACCAAATTCTCAACCTTTTCTATAATCTCAATATTTGTCATAGAAGCCCATTCTTCATCGGAGAAAGTTTCAGAAAATTTCTTTTCCCTGACCTCGGCGATTGATGTTGCCGCCATTATTTCATCTCTCGTCTTTATGATAGATTTCGGTGTTATCCCGTTTTTTCTGTTGAAATCTTCCTGAATTATCCTCCTCCTATGCGTCTCTTTGAGAGCTCGCGCCATCGAATCCGTGATGCTGTCGGCGAAGAGCATTACCTTTCCGCACAGGTTCCTCGCCGCCCTTCCCGCGGTCTGTACTATGGACGTCTCGCTCCTGAGAAAACCTTCTCTATCCGCGTCGAGTATCATAACAAGTCCGACTTCGGGCAAATCCAGACCTTCTCTCAGAAGATTGACCCCGACAATGACATCGAAATCACCGAGTCTGAGAGATCTTAAAATTTCAACTCTGTCCAGGGATTTTATTTCCGAGTGCAGATAGGCGACCCTCAGGTCTTCCTGTCTTAGAAAATCCGCGAACTCTTCCGCTGATTTCTTTGTCAATGTAGTTATTATTACCCTCTCTCCTTTGCCAACGCTCTCTCTAGTCTTTTGAAGAATGACGTCTATCTGGTTTTTTGTCGGAGAAACTTCTATCAGGGGATCAACTAAACCTGTAGGCCTGACTATGAGTTCCACAATGTTGTCTTCAGCTCTCTGTTTTTCATGCAGAGCGGGAGTAGCGGACATATACAGAACATTACGGGCCAGTCCCATGAATTCTTCGAATTTCAAGGGTCTGTTGTCGAGAGCAGAGGGGAGCCTGAACCCGAACTCTATCAGAGTTTGTTTTCTCGATCTGTCTCCGTGTTCCATGGCTCTTATCTGAGGTATAGTGGCGTGCGATTCGTCTATGACGACCAGAAAATTTTCGGGAAAATAATCTATAAGACACCAGGGTTTGGAGCCCGGAGGCCTTCCCGAAAGGTGTCTTGAATAGTTTTCTATGCCCTGGCAGTAGCCGAAATTTTCAATCATCTCGATATCCGACAAAGTCCTCTGCTTGAGCCTTTGGGCTTCCAAATTCCTCCCTGCGATTTCGAAGTATTCTATTCTCTGGACGAGTTCCTTTCGGATGTTGTCCAAGGCGCGCGGAATGCCCTCTTTTTCTATTAAATACTGCTTTGCCGGGAAAATAACCGCTTCGTCAATTTCACCTGCGGTTCTGAAATCCGGATATGTCATCATGGTTATCTTTTCCACGCTGTCTCCGAAAAATTCGAACCTCATAAATTGTCTGTCCTCGTAAGCGGGGTATACGTCCATAACGTCGCCTTTTATTCTGAAAGAACCGGGAGCGTTCTCTATTTCATTTCTCGCGTAATGAATTTCGACGAGTTTTTTCGCCAGCTTTTGCGGGTTAAGTTTCTCCTCTTTACAGACCCGAACAACTCCCTCTCTGAAAACTTCCGGCGAACCGATATTGTATATACAGGAAACCGAAGCCACTATTATTACGTCTTTTCTCGACAAAACCGACGCGGTGGCTTTCAGCCTCAGCCTGTCTATAGCTTCATTTACGCTGGCGTCTTTTGCTATGTAAGTGTCGGTCTGCGGGATATATGCTTCAGGCTGATAGTAGTCGTAATAGCTTATGAAATACTCGACTGCGTTGTCGGGGAAAAAACAAGAGAGTTCGGCGTATACCTGAGCCGCGAGTGTTTTGTTGTGAGAAATTACTAGGACCGGCTTTTGAATCTTTTCTATCAAATTAGCCAAAACAAAAGTTTTACCCGAACCTGTCACCCCGAGGAGAACAGCTTCTTTTTCTCCGCTTTTGAATACTCTCGTCAAGTCTTCTATCGCTTCGGGCTGTCCGCCTGCGGGTTTCATGTTTGAGACCAATTTGAATTTAATGGTCAGCTCCTCTTTCTCTTCTCCTCCAAAAACCAGACAACGACAGCGGCAGCGCAGATGAAAATAGCCGCCGGAAAAAAATCCTGGACAAAGATTTCTTTTCTCCCATCAATAATCGTGTTTTCTATATTCTGCCCAAAATTCAAAAAAGAGTCCAGTTCCCACACCCGGGCATTTACTGCAGCCAGACAAAAGCTTTCCGGGGTTGTCCAGTCTTGGACTCTGAAAGAGGCTGTGTCCGACAAATCACCTTCCGACGCTGTAATAATGTGCGAACCCGCTTCAATTTCAGGCAGGAAAAAATAAAATTTTTCCCTTTCCTCCGCCGCATACTGTATTTCTGAACCGTCTAAACGGACTTCGGGTTTTTCCAAAGAATAAACCCAAAAATTTACCGCTTCATCCGTCGAGAAAAATCTTTTGGAAAGAGAAATCCTGACAGTTTTACCCCTTCTTCCAATTGCCCACGAGACTGTATTTTCCAGAAAATTTTCAGCGAAATCTCTCGCTTCTCCTCCCGAAAAATACCAACCTGAAAAGCATCTGTGAGCCACTGTAATAAGAGCCGCACCTTGCCTCGACCCAACAGAAAGAACAGCCCCTGAACGACAGGACAATAGAGCATTGGTCCCTGGGTAAGGTTTTGTGAAATTCTCGGCTAACATTCCTTCGCAGTCCAAGGTTTTAGTCAGTTCATGTTCTTTGCCCATATCCGTTTGAAAAACCTCTTCAATCGGCGATTCTTCGATTTCCGCTGAAGTCTTCTGAACCCAAAGAACAACGCATTCTTGTCTCCAACGGTACTCCGAATCGAAAGGGTTTTTTTCGGATATCCAAACGACAAGGGAGTAATTTTCCGGGTTGAAGCCGCTGTTTACAGTCCGCTCCTCAGTGCCGTCAAAAAAAAACGCCTCTTCCCCCTGCCCTTGGACAAAAACCGATAATTGCAACTCGGATTTTTTTGAAAGGAGCCTTCTTATCGCGCCGACTTCCCAGTCTGGCGCATCCGCATAAATCACAGCGGGAAGAATTTCCGCGTTCACGGAAAAATCAAAAAAATCCTCGCTGGTCGATGTTAAAAACGCCAACCTGTGGTTTCCGTTTTCAAGTCCATAGATGTTGTATTCAAAGTTTTTGTGTTCATTTGTCTTCATTTCTATTTGGAAAGATTCAACTGCTATTCCGTCTTGCCTCACCCATAAAGTTTCAAGGCAAGCTTCTCCGGCGTTGACGAGACTGATGCTGAAGCATGAAGTATCTCCCGGTAATACTATGGAAGGCCCGCCGACAATGGACACGTATGTCCTCTTCATTTTCTGAACCAAAAAAAATACTTGCTGCGCTTTCAAAAAAGCGTCATGAGCAAAACCGCCGAGCGAAATCTTTTCACACAGACAGAAAATTTTACCTCTTTGGACTCCTTTCAATAGGTATAATTCGAGAAGGGCTCTGTCTGTCACCTCTCCTTGAAGGTTTTTGTCCGGATCTCCCGCCTCGTAAAAAGTGTCACCGGCGAGAAAATAAATCCTGCCTCCGAACCTGTCCCTGAAAACATTCTCGTTCTCCCAAAAAAGATTGCTGTTGTTGCCTTCAACCAGAAGAATCGGCGGAAAGGTCTCTGTTTGACCTCTTGAAAAGACATTTTTTGAGAGGTATGCAACCAAAAAAACCGAAAAATAAAAAACTGCTCTCACAAAGAATTCCCATGAAAATTTCCGGCTGACGATCAAAGATGCCGCCGTTAGAACAATTGCAGCGGCAATAAAAATCATTTTACGACATTCTCAATGAAAAGCTTTGCTCCGTCGGGAAGTGAGTAAGCCCGGTAATAATTCAATTCGACCAAGAATTCAGGAGCTGTCGAATCGGTCTGGAAAAGCGAAGCTCCCGCCACGCTCAAGGTCTCAGAAACTGTCGAAAACGCTACCGCGGTGTAGGACCCTCTTTCCAAAAAAGGAACCGAGCATTTTCCTTTCTCGCAACTTACTATATCTACGACATCTGATGAATCGTTCAAAACCGCCACATAACCTTCAAAAAGAGTGTCTTCAAGAGAAAAATAAATGTTTTTAGAAAGACCTTTGGTCCCGCGCGCAATCCTGAAATTGCCTATTCCCCTCATCCTGTTGCCGGCGATATCAGTAAAACCAGACAATACATAAGAATACAGTTTTTTCAATGAGGATAAAGAGTCTCCCGCCTGCGCAAATGTTATTTTTATCTGTGTGAAGTCCGTGCTGAACTCAATGTCCAATTCGGGCTCAAATAAAGCCCCGTTGAATATTTTGTCAATGGCGAGGGCTGTGTCTATGGGTTCTGAAAAGGAGACCACCACAGAAGAATCGAGGCCACCTTCAAGGTTGAAAACCATAGGAAAGACAGAGACGAGGACAGGCGGAGATGTGTCCTGGGCAGAAGACCCTTTAAAAGTCTTCTCCACGGGTCTAATGTAGTTCCCCGAAATATCCGTCGCGCTGTCGCAGGTCAAAATGTATTCTATAGTGTCCATTGCGTAAGTCGTCAAGTGAACCGTGATTTCGTCTTGTCCCAGAACCGAGGCGATTACCGTCACTGTTTCGCCTGTTAAAGCGCTGAATATGGTGAACTGGGAAGCTCTGACGAAAGTCTCTCTCGACATTTTCTCGGAAAAAACACAGTCCACGTGATTCCTGTCTAAGGCGATCACTCCGGAAATTTTTGGCGCCCACCTGTCGGGACTCGTAGGAAGAGCTCTTCTCCCGCAAGCTTGCAATGCTGAAAGAATCAGAATAAAAACATAGACCCTTTTCATAAACCGAGCACCGTCGATGCCAAAAACTGGATCACATGATAAAAAGGCTTCCTGAAAAACACAAAGACGAGCATCAGGAGCGCTATACCTACAAAACCGTTCAAAGAAAGGTACCTCTCTCTGATTTTCGGGCTCATGAAATAAGAGAGGACTTTAGATCCGTCGAGAGGCGGTATAGGGAGGAGGTTCACCAAAGCGAGCATGATGTTTATGAGGACGAAAATCTGTAAAATGGAAAACAGCAGAACGAAAAATTTCTCGAATCCGCCCAGGGCTATTCCCTGTCCAGAGAAAATAACATACAACACTCTGAAAAGTATTCCAGCTAAAACCGCCATCGATATATTGGAAAATGGACCGGCCGCCGCCACTACTGCCATGTCTCTTTCAGGATTTTTTAGGTTATAAGGGTTTACGGGTACCGGTTTTGCGGCGGCAAAAATAAAAGGGGATCCTGTTATTACGAGAAAAACAGGCAGCAATACACTCATAAAAGGGTCTATGTGAGGCAATGGATTCAATGTCAGCCTGCCCATTTTTTTCGCCGTGGGGTCTCCTCTCCAGAGAGCCGCGAGACCGTGAAACACTTCATGCACAACCGCTGAAAACAGCAGAATTATCAACTGCATCACAAAAATACCCGGTTTATCCATCGTTGTCCTTGAGGTTGACAAGCCTTGCGTTTTCCAGTGGCCAGATTTTGCTTTGGCTCCACTTGCCGGGTTTGATGTCGTCGATTTGTTCCTTTATTATCTGCATTCTCGACTCAAAAAAATCTATGAGGTGGACGAGCCATGCCTCGGGAGTCTTTGGAGGCTGGGGAGACCCGTATTCTCTCTTTCCGTGGTGGGACAAAACTATATGAAGTAAATTTTTTATCTTAGAGGAAGGCTCAAAGCCGTCGCCTCTGAGCGCTTCATTTTGTATTATGGAAGCGCCCATATATATGTGCCCGAAAAGTTCACCCGCGTCCGTCACTGCGGGAACGCCGCCTTTTTTGACGGAGTATTCTCTGATCTTGCCTAAATCGTGCAGTATTATTCCAGATATGACTACATCTCTGTCGATAAAAGGATAAAGATTTTCTATGCTTTCCTCTATTTTCAGCATTCTCCAAACGTGCTCGAGAAGCCCTCCTATGTAAGGGTGGTGTATCTCGACCGACGCCGGCGCGGTTTTAAATTCATCCCCGTAATCGTCCAACAGCTTCAAAGTCAGATTTCTGACCTCATCCGATGAAATCGACCTTGTTGTGCCGACAAGATAGTTAAACATATCTTCTGTGTCGAGAGAAGTGACCTTTAAAAGGTTTTTTGGATTGTAATCTTCGTCCTGTGAACTCGCGATTCTGATCGTCCCTATTTTAATCTGGGGTTCTCCCTGATACTCGTTTACCGAACCTTGTATTTTAACGTGAGTTCCTTCAGGAATTTTTTCGAGAATCGTGTAAAGAGGATCTGTTCCGTAAACAGGAGACGAATTTATATCTCCAGTTTTGTCGCCGAATACGGCTTGAATTGATTTCCAATGATTTTGTCCTTCTCCTTGCCTGAACTTGAATTTTTTGAGGACCGCGTAAAAAGAAGTCTGTTCGTTGGCATCGAGATCTTTTAAGCTCTTTATCTCCAAATCAACTACCTCTTGACTTGAGTTTGGATATTAGGGATAATTCCCCCTTCGGCGGCATAGCTCAGTAGGTCAGAGCAGTGGAATCATAATCCACGTGTCCGGGGTTCGACTCCCTGTGCCGCCAATTACAATTCCCTTATCAAAGTAACTGTTTCGTAGCATTCTATGATATCGCCTTCTTGGGCTTCTGACAGGCCTTCAATCCCGATACCACACTCAAAATTTGTTTCGACTTTTCTGACGTCGTCTTTAAATCTCTTGAGCGAGATTATTTTTCCTGTGTGAAGCAATTCCCCTTTTCTTTTCAACCGAGCCATAGATCCCCTTTTAACTTCTCCGTCGAAAATATAGCTCCCGCAGATAACTCCTGTTTTGGATATCACAAAAACGTTTCTGATCTCCGCCTTCCCGATGGTTTTTTCTTCGTATTCCGGAGCGAGTAACCCACTCATCGCTTTTCTTATTGAATCTATCGCTTCGAAAATTATGTTGTATGATTTTATGATTATGCCTCTCGCGGCAGCCAATTTTGCCGCTTCACTTCTGACGGAAACATTGTAAGCGACAATGATAGCTCCTGATGACTGTGCTAGCAAAACATCATTTTCGTTGACGGGTCCGACGGCTTTGTGGACAATTGTAATGGTAATTTCGTCTTGGGGAAGCCTCGCCAAACCGTCCGCCAGGGCTTCGAGAGACCCTCCGACGTCGCATTTGAGAATCAGGTTCAGTTTATTCTGCTCTCCGCTCTCAAGGGCGTTTTTGAAGGCTTCCGCCGTGAAAGCTTTGGTCCGGCTCTGCTGTACCTTTTCGACGAGAACTCTTTTTCTCGCTATTTCTCTCGCTTTTCTCTCTTCACCTACCACTTGAAAAGTGTCGCCGACGTCAGGCAGCCTGTCAAAACCCATTATCTTTACCGGAGTAGAGGGATAGACTTCCTCTACTTTTTCCTCGTATTCGTTGAACATCGCCCTGATTCTTCCCGAAGAGCTGCCTGCTATAAAAGCGTCTCCAATTCTGGCAACCCCCTCGGTTATCAGAATATCGGCTATCATACCTCTCCCCTTTTCCACCGAAGCTTCGATTACAGCGCCTCTGGCTTTTGATTCGATGGAGGTTTTCAAATCGAGCATTTCCGCTTCTATCAGAATCGCGTCGAGGAGATCCCCGATTCCTTCTCCGGTTTTTGCTGAAATCGGGACGCTTTGAGTCTTGCCCCCGTAATCTTCGACCATCACTTTGTGTTCGAGAAGCTGCTGCTTCACCTTTTCGACGTTCCCTTTTCCGAGGTCGATTTTGTTCAACGCCACTATTATAGGGATTCCGGCGGCTCTTACGTGGTCTATTGCTTCGATTGTCTGGGGTTTCACGCCGTCGTTCACCGCGACGACTAAAACGCATATATCCGTGAGTTGAGCTCCTCTTGCTCTCATCGCGGTGAATAGTTCATGCCCGGGAGTATCCAAAAAAGTTATTTTCTCTTTGTTGTGAAATACTTCGTAAGCGCTTATATGCTGAGTTATCGAGCCGACTTCCTGCTCGGCAACCCTGCTTCTTCTTATGTAGTCGAGAAGAGATGTCTTTCCGTGGTCCACGTGACCCATGACCGAAACTATTGGGGCTCTTTTTTGCAAAACTGCTGAGCTCTCTTCTTCGAGAATTTCTTTCTCGAGGATGTCTTCCCCCCATTCAGGAAGGAGTTCGACTTCGTAGCCGAATTCATCGGCTACGGCAGATATAACGTCTATGTCGAGTCTTTGGTTTACCGAGACTACAAGCCCCAGGGAAAGGCAAATTGAAATTATCGCGTTCGGTTCAGTCTCGAGTCTTTTGGCGAGTTCCGTCACCGACATAAACTCGCTTACCCTGAGTATTTTTTTGTCCTCTTGGACTTCTTCAGAAGCAATTCTGACTTCAACTTTCCTTTTCTTCCGTTTGTCGCCGCTTCGTATCTGATGCAGAGTTTGGGTCAACTTATTGTCGACGACAACTTTATCCACCGTTTTCTTTCTTCTTTTAGTTTTTCTGCCGTCTTTTTTCTTATCTGATACCGCGTCGCCTTCACTCATCTTCTTTTTTTTCTCTTCTTCCAGTCTCGCCGCTTCGCGTTCTTCCTCGAACCTTTTTTTGACGGCTCCTTCCATTTCCGGAAGCATTGTGCTCATGTGGTTTTTTACTTCATACCCAAGGTTTTGAAGCAAATTGACCAACGCCACAGATGTCAATCCATATTCTTTTGCAGCCTGGTATATTCTTTTATTCCCCATCTATCCCCCTAAAATTTATACTCAAATTTACATCTCCGAAATTTCGCTTATTTCGTCGATAGCTTTTCTTATCGCGGGGATGTCTTTCTCTTTAATTTCCTCGACAGCGAGAATCTCTTCGTCAGTCGCGTTGTTAACCGAGAGCAAATCCTCAAAATTATTGGACAGGATTTTTATGACCCTTTTGGGAAGAGAGGTGAGCTTGTCCGGTTTTGTCTTTTTTAGAAATTCGTTTCTGCGGGTCTCCTTAACCGAAGTAATGCTCGATATGTCAATTTTCCAACCGGTCAATTTACTCGCGAGTCTGGCGTTTTGTCCGTTTTTTCCTATTGCGAGAAGATACTGTTCGTCGGAGACGACCACGAAAGCTTTTTTCTCCGCCTCGTCAAGTCTAATCTTTTCTATAACCGCGGGAGCTAAAGCCCTGCTGATGAAAATTTCCGATTCAGGGGACCAGAGCACAATATCGATTTTTTCTCCGCTGAGCTCTTTGACAATCGATTGAACTCTAGACCCTTTCATCCCCACGCAAGCTCCCACGGGGTCGATTCTCTCGTCTTTCGATGAAACTGAGATTTTCGCTCTTTCCCCGGGATCCCTTGCGACAGACATAATTTTTATTATTCCCTCGTATATCTCAGGAACTTCATTTTCAAAAAGTTTAACCAAGAATTCATTACTCGTCCTTGAAAGAACGACATAAGGGCTTTTTTGCTTTTCTTGAATGTCGAGTATCAGAGCTTTTATCCTCTGCCCCTGGTGCCATCTTTCTTTTGAGATCTGGTCTTTGCCGGACAACATTCCTTCAGACTTACCCAAATCTACTATTATGGAGTTTTTACCGACCTGCTGGACTTGTCCGCTGACAATTTCTCCTATTTTCACCTTGAACTCCGCCAAAACCCTCTCTTTTTCGGCTTCTTTGATTTTTTGACCGAGCAATGTTCTTATGTTGAGAATATTGCCTTTGCTAAGTTCTTTTATGCTGAGGGATTTTTTGACCTTGTCTCCCAGAACAGCGGCGGGTTCTATTTCGTGAGCTTCTTGCAGAGAAATTTCCAGATCGGGTTCTTCGACCTTTTCAACGACTTCAAGCTCCATAGAGGCGTCTATTTCGCCTTTCTCGCTAATTTTAACTTCTACTCCATCGACTCTTCCATGAATTTTTTTAAACGCCGCTATCAGGGTTTCTTCGATTGCTTTTTGAAGCACCGATTCGTCAAGATCTTTATCCATAGATATTTCTTTAATTGTGTCGATTATTTCATCTCCGGTGTTGATCACTTGACCTCCTCAACAAAAAAAAGGTAAACTCCGGCTTTTATAGCTTTTCAGACTATTTTCAATTTGAAAATTTATTATACGAATTGTAAATCTACCATTTAAAAGAGAGATTTACAACCGACATTTCTGCGATTCGAGATTTATCCCTTTAAAATTATTTTCTGCTAAATAAAATTGACAAAAAGGCAAAATACTGTTAAAAACCTTAGAATAATATAACCTGTGAGTAAACAAGGAGGAAATGAATGACGAAAAAAATCGCGATTGGTGTAGTATTAGGTCTGGCTCTTATAGCTACCTTCGGTTGTTTCAAAAAGAGCTCTAGCCCCACAGCGGTAGTAAATGAATTTGCCGCGGCAATGAAAGCCGGCGAATACGAAAAAGCAGTGGGATACATGTCTGAAAATTCCGTCAACAAGGCTTCAGAAGCTTTTGACATGATTTTCTCTCTGGCTGAATCCGACCCGAGCATGAAAGAAGAAATGGAAAAAGAACTCGGTATCTCAATTGATGAATTCAAAGCAATGGACGCCAGGCAGAGATTGGCTAAGATCCTTTCCATGTCGCCTGAAGAAAATCCTTTTAAAGAAATGGAGTACGAAGTCCTATCCGAGACAATAGACGGTGAAAAAGCCACGGTCAAAGTCAAAACAGGCGACGAAGAAGATGAAATATATCTTATTCAGGAAAACGGCGCCTGGAAAATTGACATGGAAATGTGATATATCGATATTCTACTTTAAAGGCGGAGAAAATTTTCTCCGCCTTTTTTTTTACAGTTCTATGTGGTCTGCCTCAGAAAAATTTCCGTTTTCGTCTATGAGCATAAAAGATATTTTCTTGGCAGAAAACTCAACAATCCCCAGGCTCACGTCCAAAAACTTTTTTGCTTTCATAAGTTCTTCTTCTCTCTGAAAAAAACCCACTGTCAGGTGTTTGCGAAAATCACGGTCGGGGTTGAAATACGAAGGAAAAACTGATGCCAAAGTCCTTCTAATCTCATCCGTCTCGCCTTTGTCTTCTGGTTTGAGCCATAGAACGTATCCACCGTTTGCGAAAAAACCTGTTGAACGGAATTTTATATCAAAAGGAGAAAAACAAGAGATTTTTTCTTCGATAACACTTTTTTTCAACTTCCATTCCATTTCACCCATGAACGGTATGTCGGATATAGTTATATGGGGAGGAAAAGTTCCGAAAAACACGTCGTACATCTTTCTGAAGAGGTTTATTCTTTCAGCTCCTTCGCCTTCGATGATAATCCCGAGCGCGCTGTCACCTTTTTTTAAAGCTCTCATCTGATTTTCAAGAAATCTTCGATAGCTCGTCTGTTGCAATCAAAAGGGATAACCGGAAGATTATCAAAATGAAAAATTTCCGCTTCCTGGGCGTCGTCTCCCGCTCGCAGTCTGCCCCCCTTTATTTTCGCCCAAAACACTGCGACCAAGACATCTCCGTAGAATTTTGAGGGCTGCCTGTAAAGGCCTATCAGTTTTTTCGGTTCGACTGACAATCCCGTCTCTTCTGAGACCTCCCTTTCACAGGTCTCTTCAGGCGTCTCTCCTGATTCCATGAAGCCGGATGGCAAAGCCCAGCGACCTTTTCCAGGTTTGAACTTCCTCTTGACGAGAATAATCCTGTTCTCTACCGTCACTATAGCGGCGCTTGCTGGTATCGGGTTTTTATATTGTATGTACCCGCAACGTCTGCAGCACCGCCTGTAGCTACCCCCAATTTTACTTCTCGACATCTCATTCGAACAGAAAGGGCAAAATTTAAAATCCGCCAAATTTTCAAATCCTTTGTGACAGTCTTTTGTAAAGCTTCTGAAGTTTCAGTTTCTCTTTGTCCCATGAATAATTTTCGTTTTTTTCATCCAGGTTGCGCAACAACTCCCTTCGAAAATCATCATCCGACAACACTTTTTTTATCCCTTTCGCGATGCTTTCCTCGTCTGTTTCGTCCACGCAAACCCCGATTCCCTCATTTGCTATAAGCTCCCTCATTACCGGATGATTAGAACCGACTTGCGGAATTTTCAGGCATGCGTAGTCGAAAACTTTGTTCGCAGACGAAAGCCTGTTGTTTAAGCAATCCCCTGAAATCAAGGACAGCCCGACATCTGCGTCCTCGAGAGAGCAGGCGAGGTTTTCGGGCTCAACCCATCCCCCGAAAACCACATTAGCGCCAAAATTTTTCGCCAGAGCTTCAAACCTCTTTCGTTCTTTTCCTTTCCCATAGATAAAAAGAGAAGCTTGCTCGATTTTCCCGAAAGCCTTGATGACTTGGTCAACTCCCCTGCCTTGAACGAGCGCGCTGTGATAGACAATTTTCGGCGAAGTCCTCTTTCGGGCTATTGAAAAGCCTGACCTGTGAAGTTCACTGGCGTTCATAAGAACTATCGGATCCAATTTTAGTTTTCTGAACCTTCTCAGCATTCTCGATATATGCCGGTTCACGGCGATAATCACATCAGCCCTACTGGCGAAAAAAGATTCGACATTCGACCAAAATATTCTTTTTAAAGTGTTATTTTTCAATTCTTTGACACCCGCAGCGTATTCGTGGCTGTCGTAGACCAAGAGGCATTTTCTCAACCTTGCCAACAAAAACCCGACAGGCAGAGTGTTTACGTCATGACAATGGATCGCCCATGGTCTTATGCTGTAAACGTTACCCAGAACCTTCAGCCAAAAAGCCGCGAATCTAAGAGGAGTAGAAACAAAAACACCTGATTTGACTTCAACAAACCTGCCTTTTTCTGGAATTTTACGTCGCATTTTCTTAAAATACGGGAAGAACACCTCGACATCAAAACCAACTTCGGAAAGAGCGTTCACCTCTCTTATCACTCTTCTGTCTTCGGTGGCGATAGAAAACACAACCATGATGATTTTCTTATTGTTAATCGAATGCAACTTCGTCTCCGGCAAAAAGATTTATTTTGAATTCACGCCTTCCGATTCGCCCGATATCGCCTCTACCCCTTATTACGGGAGTAAAATCGATAGTTTTTGAAAACAGCACCGCTTCTTTAAGGTCTGACCCGGCTCTAAGGGCATTTTTCTCCTCGATCGCTGTCAAGTGTTGTCTGGAAAACAAGTATTCATCTAAATCCGACAAAGTCCCAATCCAAGCTCCCTCTCTCTTTGATTCTTCTATGACCCTTTCATAGATTCTTGAGAAAATTCCATTGAACATTTGGGAAAACATCCTCTGGTGCCAGAGAAGGTTTAAGATACCGCCCTGGCTTTTTATCGAATTGACGTGTTCTTCAGAGTATTTCTCTCCAGCCAAAATTGCCATGTCGGTCAGGGTTATCGGAAATTCCCTTATTTTCAAATACCTTGAAAAACCCGTGTGCCAAGGGTAGTAGTATGAGCAGGAAGGCCTGATAAGTTCCCATTTTCTCGGATGTGCCACGGAAGAATCGTAGGAAAAACCTTCAAGGTCTGCTGTATAAAGAATGTTTTCATCTTCTATGAGATAGTGGTACCTGATTCCTTTGATTTGATTTCCTGACGCCCTTTCGATTATTTTCCTTTCGGTTTTAAGCTTTTCCGGTTTTCTCTTCGACTGCAGACTCGCGTGCAAAGCGATTTCCCAGCCGTCTTTCCTAAGTTCTTCCAAAAAACCGCTCATTTTCTTCAGGTTGTAACGCCTCCCATGTTCGTCTCTTTTCACCGTGAGGAAAAAAAACGTGGACTTGACTCCGATGTTCTGTTCGTAATCCTTAAGCTTTTCAAGGCAATAATAAGGGTCGTCTTTGGGATGGAGCAAAAAATAAACCGCCCTTTTAAAATTATAGTCATGGGTTTTCCGAATGATGTTCCTGATAAAATTAGTCAAAGAAAAAAATCTGGTCCTGTCGACATCGTGAGTCAGGACGACCGCGTAGGGCGATTTAAGAGGCCATCTCGATACAAAAAGAGCCTTTTCAGGAAAATTTTCGGATATGATTTTCGAAATATTGTCAGCGAAGTTCTCTAAAAAATAGCCGGAATCCATACTTCTCCCCTGGAATCCTTCAAAGACAGAATTGAGAGCGCTCGAGTCAATAGCCATGGCTTTCTCTCTCATAACCTTGTTGGCGCCTTCCGTGAAAACGACGTCACACGGCAGCTTTTGGACAAATCGGAAAACGATTCCGGACAATTCCAGCGCTGTTTTTACCAGGCCTTTCAATTCCGGTTTTCTTTTCAGCGAAAGAGACGGATCGAATATTTTTATTATCTCCAAAGCCTGGAATACCTGTTCAGTTTCAGACCGAAACCGGCTTTGAAAAGTGAAATAGATCTGGTGTTGGCGCCGCAGAGGTCGAATTTTCTGCCTTTTGATACTTCTTCGAATATGGACCTTTGTAAAAGCATGGCGTTCGCACCAATTTCCAGACCGCTTTGAGAGGAACCCGCAATCCAGTCATAGCTCTTTTCACTGCCTGTCAAAGACGCCCTGAAAGCTATAGGCCTGCCGTTGGGGTCCGTGGCGGTTCTTAATTTCAGAACAGATAGCTCTTCGGCTTTTCTCGCCATTTCGATGATGTATTTTTTGTCGTAAGGGGGTTTTCTCCCGTGTCTTTTGTACGATGAAAAAAGCAGTTCGACCAGTTCTTCTTTGTCTTCCCAATCCTCAAAAAACCGCGCTTCATTCTCCGCCTTTTTTATCTGCTTTAACTCTTCTCTTTCAATAGACGCCTTATCCCAATCCAGAGAAGCCACGTATGTGTATAGGATTTCAGCTTTAAACCCGCACCAGATAAACGGCCTGACGTCAAAAATATCTGGGGATGCCAATATGACGGTTTTTTTCGGCAAAATCTCAGAAATTTTTTCTACGGCACAGAGATAGTGCCTTTCAAAACTTTTTCCTGTATTTTCTCCCTCTACAGAGACAACACAGCTATAAGGCAAAGTTGGAACAGCAGTCATTTTCTGACCTTTGGAAAACGTGTAAAAAAGAATTTCAATTTTTTGTGTCTTGGCGCTGAAAAAACCTGTTTTACAGCCCAAGAGTTCGCCTGCCCTTCTGACAAGCTCACGATGAAAAATACCTTCTTCAGGAAACTTTTCAAAACAATCAGAAATAATTTCAACTTTCATGACAAATGCAATTATAATAACCTTCGATGAATCTGAAAACACTTCTTAGACATATATTCATATATTCAGCCGGAGCTGTATTTTACCAGATAGTAAACATACTGTCAGTAAAAACGTACACAAACATTTTCACCCTTGAAGAATACGGAATTATATCCTACCTGCTGACTTTCATAGCTCTGATATCCACTTCTTTCAGCGGCATACAAATTTCCAGCGCTCTCGGCCGCTTTTATACTGACAAACAATTTTCAAACGAAAAAAAATTGATATTTTCCTCCTGTTTTTTCGCCCTTTTTCTATTTTCATTTACGACTTTTACTCTTTCCGGTGCGGTAATTTTCCCTCTAAAGAGCGCACTTTTCCCAAAAATATCCAGCTCTTTGGTTCTCATTTTACTTTTGGTCTTCAGCTTTTTAAGCACCCAGGAAAAGTTTCTCTCCCTCTTTTTCAAGTGGGACCTCAACCCTAAACTTTATATCGTTTTTTATAACTTTTCTCCTCTGTTCTCTCTCGTCCTCGTACTTGTATTTTCAGCGTTCATGAAAGATGCGGCTCGGAGTTTCATGTCCGGTATAACACTTGCTTCTTTGATCACCGCAATTGTCCTTCTTTTACTGTTGAGAAAAAACTTTGTTTTCGTGATCGACAATAACTGGATAAAAAAGGTCTCGCTCTTTGCTCTTCCTCTGATACCCTACACAAGCACTTTGCTCGTTCTCACTTTTGCCGACAGATTTCTCATAAGATACTTTATCGGATACGAATCGGTGGCAATATATTCTTTAGGGGCGAAAATCTCCGCTGTCATATCAGCCGTGTCTTCAGGTTTCAGAAACGCGTGGGGACCTTATTTTTACAGCACTTATTCAGAAATAGATTCTGGGAAAAACTACGCGAGGGTTTTTGATCTTTTCAATTTCTTCGCGGTCGGGACCATGCTGTTTGTGGTTTTTTTCTCAGATCAAATCATATCAATGCTTTCCACGGAACAGTATTATCCTGCAAAAACAATCGTCCCTTTTCTAATCGTCAGCAATATTGTCTTCAACCTGCAATACTTTTTACTTGGAATATACATCAAGAACAAAACCATATATTTGACCTATTCCACGCTTATAGGAATAGTTTTAAACCTGACTCTCGACATATTTCTGATTCCGAAATTCAAACTGCAAGGTGCGGCTATCGCGACAATGGTATCGTTTTCCGTTATGTTCATTATCAACATGGTTCTGTCCCAAAGACTGTATAAAATACCATATAGGATAAAATTCAATTTGATCTCTTTTACGCCTTGGGTTCTTTTATGCCTTTTCTGGAACTCTTTTTTCGTCAACTATTTAGGTTCGACAATCCAGATTGTTCTGATCCTTTCCCTTTACATCTTCATAAACAACAAGACTCACGTATTCAGCTTCAGGGAAATCGCGGACAGGATAAAAAAACTGCCAAAAAAATAAAAGCAACTCTATACATTAAGACGCCAAACCCGTGATTCATGCAAATGATGCAGTCGCAAAAATAAAATTTAAACACCTGCCGGAGAAGGATTTATATAGTCTGGAACCATGGACGAAGCTTCCAGAATTTTCGTGTAAGGATTGTCCCAGAGTTCAAAAAGGCTTGAAGCCAGCTCTTCGAATTGCCCTTCTCCCACAGGAGAAGCAATATACCCGGATTCATTCAAAAACGAAGAGATTTTATTGTCTATGTCTCCCGCGACCACGAACTCTTTGGTTACAATTTTCTCTTTCAGGGAATCGATTTTGAGAGACTCTGTCAAGAAAATCGGCGCCAACCCGGTTTTAGAATTTTTAAAAAATCCGCAGTAAAATTCGCCGGCTCTGGCTTCTCTGACCGAAAGTATGTATTCTGAAATTTTCCTGTGCTTCCAGGCGAGGGCGTAGAGTGTGTTAATGCCCTTAATTTCAATTTTCGTCCCCAGATAAAACGCTTTTAAAAACGCCATCCCCACTCTCAATCCAGTGAAAGATCCCGGACCGGTTACTATAGCGGCTCTATGAATATTCTGCGCTTTCATGTTAAGAGATTTCAACGCTTTCTCCATAATCAACACTACATCTTCTCCACCCGCCCTCTTCGAATGCCTGGATATGAGAATTTCGCTACCGCAGGGATTTTTAACCGAAAGCGCGATCCCCTTCGAAGAAGTGTCTATTCCCATGAAACTCAAACAGTTCTCTCCAATCGGGTTATGTTTACTTTTCTGCCCTTGCCCTTTTCAATGAATTCGATAAGAATCTGCCATCGAGGTACGGGAAGATATCTATCTTCGAGTTTGTCCGCCCATTCGACGAGTTTTAAAGCGCTTGAAACTATTATTTCATCCCAATCCATAAAGGATAGATCTCCCTTGTCCTTCATCCTGTATAAATCTATGTGATATATCCCCACTTCCCCTTCGTAGTAATTTACAAATCCAAAAGAAGGGCTTGTTACCTTGTCTCTTACACTAAAATATGAGCATATGACCTGAGCGCTGAACGTCTTGCCAGCTCCGAGAGGTCCTACAAGAGCCACAAAATCGTCTTTCGACAGGCTTTTACAAAAAGACTCTATTTGATTTTTCATGGAAATTATGTCGGGAGCCAGGAAATGAATTTCAGGAAGAGGCAACGGCGATACCTTCTAAAACAAGGTAGGGAAAGTATTCTCCTTTTTCGACCCAATTTTTGACGATTTCTCCCCCCCCTCCGGTGATTATCAAATCCGGAAGTATTCCGGTGTCATTTTTAATCTTTTCGAGGGAGAGCTCAACAGCTCCTTTAACCGAAAAATAGACTCCGTTGGAAACAGACTGAAACGTTGTCGAGGCGACAGGGAGTTTGATTTCAAGTTTTGTATGATCGATTTTTCCAATACCGGCGCAGGAGGAAAGAGATTCAGTCATCATCTGTATTCCCGGCATGATGAAACCTCCGCGAAAGATTCCGTCTCTGTCGACAAAATTGAATGTCATCGCGCTTCCGCTGTCTACTAGGACAAACGGAGGTTGTTTCCTGACCATTGCTCCGATGATCGCCAAAATTCTGTCAAGGCCGATTGTCTCTTCGTCAAGCCCTTCCATGGGCACGTGTTTTAAAATTTTTCTGTCGAGTATTTTAATATCATCGGTTTTGACTGATTCAGAAAGCAGTCTTATCCACTGAAATGATTTTTCAGGCACAACTGACGATATGGTTATCGAATCGAATCCCTGAGGCAAAGGAGGAATACTGTTCGGGACTTCAGTGAAGGTTTTGCAAAGTTTGACTCGCGGAGGTGTCCCCGTCAGCAGAGCGAGCTTGTGGTTCGAATTCCCTATGTCCAGAGCGACTATATTCAATTATTCTCTTCCTTCCTTATGACCCAAACGGGCAAATTCACCTCAGTTTCTGAGTGAAGAACAATTTTAACGGTGTGGCTGCCCAGTTTTTTTATGTGTTCATTCATGAATACATTGTGCCGGTCTATCTCTATGCCGTGTTGTTCCTTCAGTAGCCTCGCTATGTCTCTCTCGGTTACGGATCCATAAAGCTTTTCCATGGGCGAAGCTTTAGCTTTGATCGTGATGCTCTTTTCTTCTATCATTGAGGCAAGTTCTTCCGCTTCGGCTTTCCCCTTCATCGCTTTTTTCAGCCTCTGCTGTCTTAATTCCTCTACCATTTTCAAAGCGCCGGGAGTGGCTGCAACAGCGAGTTTCTTAGGTAAAAGGTAATTTCTGGCGTAACCCTTCTTTACGTTTACCACATCCCCTGTTTTGCCGAGTTTATCAACCACGTCTCTTAAAACTACTTTCACTTCTCCTCCTCACCTGTAATATTCAATGACGCTCGGCATCAATCCGGAGTTTTTGCATTTTTTTATGGCTTTGCTGACCTTCCTCTGATGAAGTGAGCAGAGACCAGTAATTCTCCTGGGAAGAATTTTTCCGCTTTCCATGATGAAATTCTCCAACTTCTCGACGTCTTTGTAATCGATTGTATCCTTTTTCTCTTTACACAAAATGCACACCTTCATATTTGTTCCTCCTAAAATTTATTAAAACGGAATATCGTCTTCCTCGTTTTGAGAGGTTTCGTTGTATACATAATCCGAAGTTTCACCACCGGAAACTTCAAAAGAGGCGTTAGAAGCAAAAACAAGAGGATATATCCTCGAAGCCGTCACGTCAAAAGCTTTTATGTTTTCTTTTTCAGGCGTGTTGTATTTATAACCTCTAAGTCTTCCTTCGACGATGACCGGTGTGCCCTTCTGAAGATTAGCTTGTACTTTATCAGCCAAGAAATCAAAAGCTGTAACTCTGATGAAAAACGTGTCCGGGTCAGCCCATCCGTCTCCACTCTTAGATCTCTTGGGAGTACTCACGGCTATGGCGAAAGAAGCGAACTGCTTGCCGCTTTGCGTGAATTTTACTTCCGGGTCCGACGCCACTCTCCCTGACAGTATCAAAAAGTTGATATTCGGAACCCTGATTTTTCCGTCAGGCATTTGCTTTCTCCTTTTCAGGTTCTTCAACCCGGACGACGAAATGTCTTAAAATCTCCGGTTTCATGTTTAAATAGCGTCTGTACCCCTCGATAAAAGAAGGCGAAGATTTGAATATATTAAAAATGTAACTGCTTTGGATTTTTTTGTTGTTTTTCACTACGAGTTCTTTTTTTCCAGCTTCTTTTTGAGAAAGGACTTCGCCCTGGTTTTTGGACACGTAATCTTTTATATCCTCGAGGATTTCTCTCAATTTTTCATCGCCTATTCTCGCGTCAATTATGAGAAGGTTTTCGTACTTATTCATCCTTTTGTTCCTCCTTTGAACATCTCAGTCTGTTATATTTGTTCATGGCGTAATCAATGCCTTTCAAAGCCCAGTCTTCCAATGCTTCGGCGGCTTTGCATAAGGTCTCCCTGAGTTTTATTTCTTGAGCTTCATCGAATGGGCTCAGGACGAAATCAGCGGGATCTTCCCCCTCAGGGAGAGGACCTATACCTATTTTCAGGCGTTGGTAGGTTTTTCCAGCCCATGTCTGAATTGACAAAAAACCTTTATGCCCTCCGCTGCTACCCGATCTCCTGAACCTCAAATTTCCGAGTTCGATTTCAAAATCATCGGCTACAAAAAGTGATTTTTTAAGGTCATCTTCTTTCATGCCAATTATCCCGAGCACCTCGCCGCTTGTGTTCATGAACTTCTGCGGCTTCACGAGTTCGAGTTTCACGCCCCCGAGATCGACTATGGATTTATGATAATCCGGTCTCTTAAGCCATTTTCCTCCAAAGGACTCGGTAAATCTGTCCAGAGCCATCATCCCTGCGTTATGCCTCGTCATTTGATATCTCTTCCCAGGGTTTCCCAATCCGAAGACAAATAACTTCATTCCTCTTTTGCTTCTGCGGATTCCGCACCTTCGGCGCTCACGGCAGTTTCAGCTTCAGTTTTTTCTTCAGCGGCTTTGGCTGCTTTTGGAGCAATAACAGCCGCTATAAGCTGATAGGATTCGTTCAGGCACCGAGCGTTTTTGAATTCAATATCCTTGACATGGATCTTGTCTCCCATTTTCAAGGAACTGACATCCAATTCTATATTATCTGGCAAATTGTCGGGAAGAGCCTCGATATGTAGTTCCCTCAATGAAATTTCGAGTATACCGCCTGTCTTCACTCCTTCTGGAGTCCCTTTTGTGACAACCGGCACTGTCACTTTTAACGCTTCTTTCGCGTGAATGAGCTGTAAATCCAAATGGATAAGCCTGTCGGTCATAGGGTCTTTCTGGTACTCTTTGATGATTGTCATCATGTTGTCGCCGCTTTCGTCTTTAAAACTCAATTCTATGATCGCGGGTTCCCCTTTTAGCTTCCTTAGCAAAGGCACCATGTCGTCTCTTTTGACCAAAAAATGTCTGTTCTTCTCTTTGTGCCCGTAGACAACCCCCGGAATTAAATCATTTTTTCTCGAGGATTTAGCTTTGTTCTTACCCATGGTTTCTCTTTTTTCCACTTCAATACTAAATCTATGCATATATCACTCCTTTTTTTATGAGAAAAGTGAACTTAACGAAGCCTCTTCGTGGATTCTCAGAATAGCCTCACCAATAATCGAAGATACGGAAACTTCCTTGAAAAAACTTCTGGTTTTATCTTGGGTGACCGGAATCGTGTCCGTATATACGAATTGCTCTATAGGCAAGTTTTCCAGTTTCTCCATAGCGTTTTGCGAAAGCAGGGGATGAACGCAAAACACGTATATTTTCTTTGCACCATTCTCAAGTGCGGTTTTAACGGCGTTCTCGATTGTGGTTCCAGTATCGATAATATCATCGACTATCAAGACATTTTTCCCCTTGACGTCCCCAATGAGGTTCAATTTGTGCCTCAAAGGAGTTTTACCCCTTTTGTCTATTACAGAAAGAGGCAAGTCCCCGAGCTGGTTGGCGAAAAATCTCGCCTTCGCTATCCTCCCCAGGTTTGGAGACAAAACAGCGAGGTCTGAAATATTCAAATCCGAAAAGTATTTCACTGCGATGTAGGAACTGTAGAGATGGTCGAAAGGGATGTTGAAAAAACCCGAGAGTTGTTCGGTGTGAAGGTCGAGTGTGACTATTCTGTCAGCTCCTGCTTTGGATATGATATCAGATATCAGCTTAGCTGATATGGGAACCCTCGGTTCATCCTTCTTATCCTGTCGGGAATAGCCGAAATATGGCATTATCGCCGTCGTCCTTCTCGCGGAAGCTCTTTTAGCGGCGTCTATGAGCAAAAGCAGTTCAACGATGTTTTCCGCCGGCGGAAATGTCGATTGTAGTATGAATACATCGTCTCCTCTTATGCTTTCCAAAATCCTCACCCTGACTTCACCGTCTGGATACCTGTCAACTTTAGACCTTGTCAGATCTGTTTTAAGGTAGTCGCAAACACGATGTGCAAGCGTGACATTGCTGTTTCCGTTAAGTATTTTCATAATCCTTTTTTTATTTTTCTGGGGCGGGTGGATTCGAACCACCGTATGCGGGAACCAAAATCCCGTGTCTTACCACTTGACGACGCCCCATCATACTGACAAATCCCACACAGAATTCCATCTTTCTCTCGGATTTGCCGAAAAAATCATAACCTCGTTTTCCCTAATTCCCTTATTTAAGAAAAGCAAAGCTTTCTCGGCGTCTTTATTCTCGCTAAAGAAACCGTATATCGCCGAACCCGAACCGGACATCAACGCGAAATCCGCTCCGGCTTCGAGAAGCGTGTTTCTGTAAAACTCCAATTTCGAGTAACTTTTAAAAACAACAGACTCAAAATCGTTGCAGAGGATTTCACCTCTGAACTGAAAAGTTTTTCTTTTATACTTTTCATGCTCATCTGTCAAGTCATAAGATTGATAGGCGGTTTTTGTTGAAATTCTCTCTTTTGGAATGATCAGGACATATCTTCCGCCAAAAGTCTTCTCTCCAAAAGCGAGCATATCTCCCCTGCCTTCCGCTCTCGCTCTTCCCCCTTTCAAAAAAAACGGCACATCGCTTCCTGTCGCAAGAGCAGTCTCTTCCATTGTTCTTTCTTTTCCCTTCTCATCCACGTTTTCAAAAGCATAGAGCAAAGCGACCGCCGCGTTTGAAGATCCCGCGCCAAGACCGGTTCCTGCAGGAATTTTTTTGTAGAGTTCGACATGAAAAAAAGGGATTTCGGGGTGTTTTCTTCTCGCCGCCGCGAGAGCTATCAGAACGAGATTATTATTACCGGCGGGAACTTTTTCTCCGCTGACAGACAGAGTATCCTTTCCCCATGACTGTCTGAAAACAATCCTGTCGCCTAAATCAAGGGATTGAAAAGTCGTCTTGATTTCGTGGTACCCATCGTCTCTTTTGCCGATGATTTGAAGAGAAAGGTTTACTTTAACTGGACATATAAAACGGTTGATCTTCATAAAATCCCGGATTACGACCCATGAGCGGCGAGCACCATCTCTTTCAAGATGGAAATATCCTTTTCGATCGCGGTTCCTACAACAATTAGGTCAGCGCCAGATTCCACCTTTTCCGACACTTGTTCCGGTTTGTTTAAACCGCCCCCGACAATCACCTTTCCAGAGCAAATCTCCCCTGCTTTGGTGATGTATTCACGGGGAACCGTCTCTTTTGCGCCGCTTCCTGCTTCGAGGTACACATTCTTCATTCCCATGTACTCTGCCGCCATCACGTGAGCCACGAATATTTCTTTCTTGTCTCTCGGGACGGGGTTGGTGTTGCTTATAAATTCCACGGCGGTCTTTTTCCCAGACTCTATGAGAATATAAGCAACCGGAATGCTCTCAAGGTTGTATTTGTTCACGAAAACAGCGTTTTCTAGTTGTTCTTCTATGAGCCACCTCGAATTCCTCCCTGAAATCAGCGTCAGGAAAAATACCGCGTCAGCTTCCGGAACTATGAATTTTGAGTTTCCCGGAAATATAATCACAGGCAAGCCTGATGTACTTTTCAAGTCGAGAACGAATTTTCTCAGAGAATCCGTGAAAAGCGTCGATCCTCCAACTAAAATTCCATCGCTTCCAGAATTTTTAATGCTCTGAGCAATAAAAGCCACTTTGCTGAGGTCGATTTTATCTGGATCGAGCAACGGAAAAAAAAGCGCTTTTTTGCCACGGTCAATCTTATGAACCAGGTTGTTCCAAGTGTTCATCTTTCTCCTCTTTGATTGTGTCGGCAGTTTTTCGCGCGATTTCCAGGGAAAACCCTCTGTTCAAAAGAGCCGATACGATATTTTTTCTTCTCTTTTTCTTTTCTGCCACGGCAAGAGCAAGAGAAAACTCGTCTCTTGAAACGGCTTTCTCAAAGAAAATTCGGATTGTTTCTTCCTCTATGCCTCTTTCTTTCATTTTTCTCTTGATGTAATAACCGCCGGCGGGTTTTATTTCCGTGAATTTTTTCAGCATATTTTCAGCGATGCAAAAATCATCCAAAAAACCTTTTCTCTTGAGAATTTTTACAGTTCTCTTCACAGAAATATGAGAAAAATTCCGAGAGAGCAGCTTTTCAGAAAGCTCCTTCTCGGTAAGGTCGCCGTAAGACAACAAAACATAAGCTTTTTCCAGAGCTTTTAACGTCTCATCTTTTGTCTTCAGAAAATACAATTCTCTGCCAGAGACGCTCGCGCCTTTTTTCCATTTGTCAAACAAAACGTCCGTAGAATATTCCGATCCGTCGTCTATCTTCAAAGTCCACCCTCTCTTGTTTTTTTCGACGGACTCAATGGTGTTTTCATTCAAGAACTATTTCTCCCTAATCTCAATACCTAATTCTTTTCTTATCGCGTTTTCAAGTTCGGAAGAGATTTCGGAGTGCTCTTTTAGGTAGTTTCTCGTGTTTTCCTTGCCTTGACCGATGTTCTCATCCTTGTACGAATACCATGTTCCGGATCTCTTCAACAGGTTTAATTCAAGAGCTTTGTCGATTATTTCACCATGCTTGGATATTCCTTCGTTGAAAAGAATGTCGAAATGGGCTTCTCTAAAAGGAGGAGCGACTTTATTTTTGACTACCTTGACGATTATCTCGTTTCCCACAGCTTGATCCGCTACTTTGAGCGTTCCTATCCTCTTGATCTCAAGCCTGCAGGAAGAATGAAACTTAAGCGCGAGCCCACCCGGTGTAGTAGTCGGATTCCCCATCATTATGCCGATTTTGTATCTAACTTGGTTTATGAAAACCGCGGCGGTTCCGCTTTTGGAAACTCCTCCTGTCAATTTCCTCATCGCCTTTGACATCAACCTCGCTTGAAGCCCGATTTGCGCGTCGCCCATCTCTCCGTTGAGTTCGTCGGCAGGGACAAGAGCGGCGACAGAATCGACGACGAGAATATCCAATCCTCCTGACCTCACGAGTAAATCCGAAATTTCAAGCGCCTGCTCTCCTGTGTCCGGTTGAGAGACTATAAGATCTTCTACGTTGACGCCCAATTTCTCCGCGTATACAGGGTCAAGAGCGTGTTCAGCGTCTATGTACGCCGCTTTACCTCCCGCTTTTTGAGCGTTGGCAACTATATGAAGAGCCAAGGTGGTTTTCCCGGATGCTTCTTGACCGAAGATTTCCGTTATTCTTCCCCTCGGAATCCCTCCGACTCCAAGAGCTGCGTCGAGCGTCAGAGAACCCGTTGGTATAGCCGGAATTTCAACTTTGGTGTCGTCCCCAAGCCTCATGATGGAACCTTTGCCAAATTGTTTTTCAATCAATTTCATAGCGCTTTCTATCGCTTTTTCTTTATCCGAAAAATTTTCTCTCCCCAGAGCTTCCTTACCCGCAGATTTTGCCATTTCAGTCTCCTTTCAGGAAAAAGCGGTCGAGTTCTTTGTAAACAGCGCCACCCGGCGTGAGAACGCTGCTGTATAGGACAAAAGAGTTGATTTCGAAAACGTCATCGGTCAGCTCTCTAAATTTCATTTGGTCCGGTTTTCCTTTGAAACGCGCCAAGGTGACATGGGGAAAATATCTCCGTTTGTCCTTTTCAATTCCTGCTTCACCCAATTCTTCTTCAAGTTTATCAAAAACACGCATAAAACTTTCTTTGCCTTCGGCGATACCCACGCATCCCACCTTGTTCCCGAGAATACAGTACAAACCCAATCTGGCTTTGAAGCAAATCACGGACGAAGCCGTTTTTTCGGCGGGATCCTTGAGAAGCTGAAGATTTTTTTCCGCGACATCACCCAGAAATTTCAGTGTCACATGTATGTTTTCTTTAGCGACCAAAGTCGAATTTCGCGATTTCAGATTTTCAGACGAAAACTCCCAAAGACTTTTTCTGACACTTTCCGGTATATCAAATGCGAAAAAAAGTCTCATCTAAACAACAAAAGGCGTCAAGCCGAAAAATCTTCCCAGCCTCTGTCGGAAGTGCTTTGAATTCCTCTTAGCCTGAGTTTGAATTCGTCAGGATTACTGACGTTTTCTATGGCGTCTTCGTAGGAGACAATGCCTTTTTCGTAAAAGTTCATTATTGACTGGTCAAAGCTCTGCATCTGGTATTGAGCCCCTTCGACAATAGCCTGTGGAACTTTCAGAGTTTCGAGAGGATCGAGTATGTATTCCCTTATTGTTGGAGTGTTGATCATTACTTCAGCCGCCGGCACACGCCCTCTTCCGTCAGCTCTGGGAATCAGACGCAGAGAAATGACTGCCACGAGAGTTGTAGAAAGCAAAACCCTTATGTGCTGCTGCTGATGAGGAGGGTAGAAAGAGATGACCCTGTTTATTGTTTCAGCCGCGTTGAGAGTGTGAAGGGTAGACATGACAAGATGTCCGGTATCCGCGGCTTTCAAAGCGGTGTCAATAGTGTCCATGTCCCTTATTTCTCCGACAAGAATCGTATCCGGATCCTGCCTCATGGCTTGTCTGAGAGCGAGGGAGAATGAATTGGTGTCGGTCCCTATTTCTCTCTGGCTGATCACGCTTTTTTTATCGGTGAACAAAAACTCTATAGGATCTTCGATTGTTATGATGTTCTTTGAGACATGTTCGTTTATGTAGTCTATCATTGCGGCGAGAGTGGTCGATTTTCCGCTTCCTGTAGTTCCAGTACAAAGAATCATTCCCCTCGGTTTCATGCACAGATCCTTGAGAACCGCAGGGAGGTTCAACTCTTCAAGAGGTCTGACGTGCATGGGAATGGTTCTAAGAGCGAGGGCTATGCTGGATCTCTGGAGATAAGCGTTCACCCTGAACCTGGCTAATCCGGGAACTCCGACACCAAAGTCGAGTTCCTTGTCCCTTGCGAATTTTTTCTGCTGCTCCGGAGTCATGAGCTGGACGATCACGGTTTTGAGCTCTTCCGGAGAAAGAGGGGGGTGTTTCATCAAATTGAGTTTTCCCGATATTCTGAGAATTGGCGGGCTTCCAGCTTTCAGATGAAGGTCAGAAGCCTCTTTTTCCACCATCTGCTTCAGAACTGCCTTTAAATTCATAAAAAACTCCTCACTTAAAAACTTCAGGGTCAATAATAACTGTCAAAATCACAAAAATGCTGTATAGCAGCAAATTGACGAGAAAAGGTCGATCTGAATATATCACTTTTTCAGGCATCTCACCTTCCTTTTGAAGATGCACAACGAACAGATATCTAAATATACCATATATCACAAAAATAGTGGAATAGGGCAATAAAATTGCTCCTTTTTTTTCCGCCGTGTAAATCGCGTAAGTAACTATTGTGGCAGAAGCGACAACTATTATCATTTGGTCGAGGAGTTCTTTAGTGTAGTGCTTCAGCACTTCTCTGTGAGACTCGTTTCTCTCCATGAATATTTCCTGCCTTCTCTTGATAAGACCAAGAAAAAGAGAGAGAAGCAGAACGGTTATCAGAAACCAAGATGATATCGGAACATCTATGGCGAAAGCCCCTCCGACAGCTCTAATGACAAAGCCGAGAGCGATTATCATCACGTCCACGATCACAACTTTTTTTAGCCATAGAGAATAAGCGAGCGTCATCATGGTGTAAGCCGCCACAGCCCCGGGCATTTTCCAGTCTAAAACACCGTACTTGTGAGAAAAATAAATCCATGGAATGTTCGTCAGAAAGAGTAGGGCTAAAACAAAAATGAAAGCAGATAAGGGTTTTATCCTGCCTGATGCTATGGGCCTTTTTGATTTTACCGGGTGAAGCCTGTCTTTTTTAAGATCTATTATGTCGTTTACAACGTAGACGAAACTCGACGCTCCCAAAAAGGCAAAAAATCCAGAAAAAGAAAGAACGGAGGGTTCGAGCTGTGTGAATTTCCTTGTGAATACAAGCGCCGCGAAGACGAATATATTCTTAATCCACTGTTTAGGCCTTAATTCTTCAATTAAAGCCGCTGTTCCTTTCATACAAATCCTTTCTCATTTTAGTCCAAGACGAACTCTCGCCACCGAGGTCTTCAATCCTCTCTATGCTCCATACCCCGGATAGGTCCGAGACCATGTAAAATAAAATGAGACCCTCGGCTTGCGAGTCTCCGTAAAATTCGTAATCGTAGTAAAAAAATGCGCATGAATCCGTTGAATCCCTTTGAACGGCAGACAAGACCAGCATAGGGGATTGTATTTCGGAAAAGAGAATGTTCGCGTATTCTCCCTCCTTGTTTTTGTCCCAATTTTCGAAAAGACCGCCGCTTCCCAAGGTATCGGGGTAATAGGGGACAAAAGAATAATTCGAAGTGAGAGTTCTGGAGTAATTAGCGGCGCTCTTTCTTTCTATGCTGTTGACGAAATTCATGACAGAAATTCCCGGCGAAAATGGCTCCACCCAGAAATCAGACCCTATCGGGTCCTCGGCTTCTCTTGGTGAAAAAAGAGTGCAGGAGAGCAACAGGGTTAAAACCATAACAGAGAATAAAAACTTGCTTCCCATTGATCATCGCCTTTGTTGTCTATAGTGTTCCGCAGATCCAAAACTATCTCGCCTCTCGATCCAGAATACTCCAAACCAATCCCCGCGTATCCTTTAAGCGAATAAGATTCAAGACCTCCAATTGTTTCCCCCTCCGCCCGAAAAACAGCTTTTTCGACGATTCCGCAAAATGGCTTGATAAATCTCTCAAAATTCCCTATTCTCACCCCAGAAAGGATATCAAAATCTCTTATGTACCTGTTTCTCAAAAAATACCATTTTCCGCTTCCGGTTTCATCCGTTTTTTTGTAGCCTCCCCTGTCCTGAATGGACAGTGTTCCGTCGAAAAATAAAGCGATTCCCGGATAAATCTCCAGATCCGTCTCCAGGGTATTTTCGTATTTTCTGAAAAGTACGTTTTTGTCGCTCGAATACAGGAAAAAAGTGTAGTCTGTTTTGATTGTCGATCTCTGCCTGATTTTAAAAAAGTCGCACGGCCTGAAAAAAGCTCCTGCCGACACACTGTAAGTTCTGTGTTCGGTGTTGCTTTCGGAATAATAACGAGACAAATAAATAGTTCTGTTGTCCCTGTAAAAAAAAGAACCTTCGGCGTTGATCCTGTCGGTCAGATAGAATATAAAATTCAAACCAGCGCCGCGATCTGACACGTCGTAGTCGCCGGAAGACTCGAGAGAAGCCTGGTCAAACCTATATATAGACATATAGCCGCTGGCGTTTCCGGAAAATTTTTCAGCCGAGAACGACAAAGAGCAGAACAACTTGGAAGTCAATATATTTTCGTCGCCTAATTCCGGTCTTTTGTGAAAACCAAACCCCTGCGAGAAATCCGCCTTTAACGTGAAGATCTTGTAATAAGCGTTTGAATACAGACCGGTTTGGACGAAAAGGTTTTCCTCCGAAGATAAACCGCTTTCCGGATATCTCTTAGAGTAGTATTTTGCCTGCCAATAACTCTGAGCCGCGCCGAATTCAGCGGCAAAAAAATCCCACCTGCCTTCGGAAAATAACTCGTATTTGTTGAACCTTGTCCTGCCCGCAGTCGCCGGGTAAGATTCGACTTCAACTTTTCCTTCGAGGTAATTTTGAAACCTGCTCGTGAGAACAGAAACATCGGCTTTTGCGCTGTATTTTTTAGTTAAATTTTTTATCTCAGCCGTCAGTTCGGACAGCATGTTAATAAACGAAAGCTTTTTACGCGCTTCAATTCCAAAAGAGACTCCAGGGTTTGAGGTCTGTGAAAATGAATCCGATCTCGCCGAATAAGTCTCCAGAGATGGGGCAACTGTAGTCCTGAAAGAAAATCCTCTCAATTCGGCGTCTCTCGCCAGAGATAGTTTGAATGTCTGAAAGGTTGTCGTCGCCGAGGTGTTTTTTATCCTGGAAAAATCCGCCGTCACTGCAATTATGTTGGCGTCCTTTCTGGACAGCAAAGAAAAATTGTACTTTTCATCAAGAGAGCCTGAAACGAGATTTCTTTTCCCGCTCCAAGAAGCCTCGGGATCGATTCTGTAATTCCATTTCTCAAATGAATTTCTCAGCAGTAAATTTGAAGAGAGGATGTTGTTTTTAAACAAAGTGAAAGTTTCTATGTTTAGAGAAAAACTCATCAGTACGAATAAAAAGGTCATTTTTTCCCGAGCCTTATGGAGATTTCCGCAAAATCAACGGGGCTGATTTCTTGGGGTCTTTTGTGAAGATAACCTTCCACGAGAGCCAACTCTTCTTTTGCGTAGAATTCTTTGAGGTTGTTCAAAAGAATTTTTCTTCGATGCCTGAAAGAGCTCTTGACTATTTTTTCAAAATCCCCTCCGACAAAATCGGGGTTTTGTGGCTCTTCTGCGAACAATATTCTCACGGTCGCGGAAAATACATCCGGTTTGGGGAAAAAACACTCTTGCCCAAGCTTCGTCGTCACTTTAATTTTCGAGTAAAATCCGAACAAAACTGACAGTATTCCGTAGTTCTTTGAATTCACCGGCGCGGTGATTTTTTCCGCTACTTCTCTCTGCAATGTAAAGACACAACCCCTCAAATAACCTCTCATCAGCAGAGAGTATCTGAGTATCCTCTTGCTGATATTGTAAGGCAAATTGCCCACGAGAAAGTTCTTCCTATCTGAAGGATTTTCCGCCTTTCCCCCTTTTAAAATTTCTTTCGGGTCAATTCTCAGGAAGTCACCCTCCAGGACCACTGCCTTCTGGCCATATTTCTCCTTTAGATACCCGGCGAGTGCGCGGTCTTTCTCCACGAGGACCAAATCATCAGTGTTTTCAGCCAGGTGAGAAGTCAATGCCCCTGTCCCCGGACCAATTTCAATTATTCTCAGATTTTTCTCGAAAGGTACTGCATCGCAAATTTTTTTCGCGGCATTTTTATCCACGAGAAAATTCTGCCCAAGCGACTTTTTAGGCTTGGCTCCTATTCTCGCCAGTTCAGCCGGTGTTTTCATTTTCCTTTCATTTTGGAAAACAGTTTTTTTGCGTTTTCTTCAATTTTAAAAGCTGTCTCTTCTTCATCCCTGTCCAGCAATAAAGAAGCAAATTTGAGGACATCCCTTATTCTTGACGGTTCGTTTGTCTTGCCCCTGTGCGGTTCGGGGGACAAATAAGGACAGTCAGTCTCCAGCACTACATTTTCGGTTCCAACGTATTTGAGGACATCCTTTCGGTCGGCTTTTTTAAAAGTCAATATACCGTTGAAGGACAGAAAATAACCTCTGTCAACGCATTCACGGGCTTGCTCTTTGTCGCCCTCAAACGAATGCAGGACAGCTCTGACAGAAGGGTAATTTGCCAACACCTCAAGAGTTTTTTCAATAGCGTTTCTCGAGTGAACCACTACCGGAAGATTCGCGGACACCGCACACTGGATCTGCCTCTCGAATGCTTCGATCTGGTCATTTATTCGAGCAAATCCATAATAAAGGTCTAATCCGATTTCACCTATCGCCAACAATTTCTCGCTGTTTAAAAATTTTTCGTCGCTCATCCAGAATGGAGTTTTGAGAAAGAATTTTTCTGCGTAGTGCGGATGGCAGCCAGCCGTGAAGAAAATGCCCTCTCTGTTGGCGGCGATTTCCCTCGCCGTCTCGACCGACTCTTCATCATAGGCAACTACTACGATTTTGTGGACACTTGCTTTTATCGCTCTGTCCAATACCCCGTCGATATCGTTGAAAAGTCTTGGATCCTGAAGGTGCGCGTGAGTGTCGGTAACAGTCATCTGAGCTCGATCCTCTCTATATTCAAAACAGTCAGCTTCTCGGGTTTTGAGAGGAATATTGAGACGCCATTTATTTTGAAATCAGAGCCAAGTGTTTCTTCTCCGTTTCTGAATTGAGAAAGATCCAAAGAATACGTTTGGTAAAATGTGTCTGTTCTGAACTCACCGTAAAATCTTCCTTTGTCAGACCTCAGCTGAATATGGCAGACGGTCTCTCTTGAAGACTTTACTCTAACGAACATCTTTTCATACCCGCTCCAATCGGCAGGAAGAATGTTCGATTCTATGTTTGACCACATGCCGTTTGGAAAAGCGGTGAATATCATTTCATCGTCTTTTATTGAGATTTCAGCTTCTTTTCTCGCTTTCCAGGCTTTTGTGTAAAAAGGGGCGCTTATATCGTCCAAAACCGGAAATCGGGATTTCATGAGGTCTTGCCTTACAATCAGGCTCGCAAGGTCGTAAAAGGACGCGTAAAGAAAAAACACCGAAAATACCGCTCCCCACAAGAAATTTTTTCTTCCTTTAAGCAAAATAAGAGCGCTGATGCTACCCATGGCGCTTCTCGCTATGTCGTCAAAACCCGCATGCCGGTCTGCGTAAAAAAGCTGGAGAATTTCAACGGCGCATGCCGCAGCAACAGGGAGAGCAAAAGCCAGAAAAATCATCAATCCGGATTTCTTATTTCGGGCTAAAAAAAAAGTCACCAAACCAGAAATGAAAAAGTGCGAGGAATTAAAGACCGCCCCCAGATATATATTGTCCCCGTTCTGACCGGGTAAAAGCGGGAGCGCTAACACTGAAAATATCAACCCCCACTTGAGTATTTTAAGAAAATGTTTTTTCAAACCCCCCTCCTGCCGGGTTCCCATATAATTTTGTGAAGCTGCAGCTGAAGCCTCGCGTCTATCCCTGAAAAGATGAGCCAGCGCGCCAACTCCCTGGGTTTGACCTTTTCAAATACCGGAGAGAAAATTAAATTAACCCTTCCTGAAAGATCACGATTTGCTATAGTTCGCGCAGCGGCTTCAAAATCCTCTTCTCCCGCAACGACAAATTTTACGTCGTCTGTTTTTTTTAATATATCAAAGTTCGACCAGAGCATTTTTTCGCTCATCCCCGACAAGGGAAGCTTGCTATCGAGGGAGATGTGAATCCTCCTGTCCAATTTGCCGATGTCTATGCTCCCGTTGGTCTCCACCACGATGAAATACCCTCTTTTCAAAAGTTCTTTCGA
Organism: candidate division WOR-3 bacterium; assembly: GCA_016926475.1. Classification (NCBI taxonomy): domain Bacteria; kingdom Pseudomonadati; phylum Caldifarciminota; species Caldifarciminota bacterium. Next base: position 34,549 of record JAFGON010000056.1, read on the forward strand.
CAGAGGGTAAATATCCTCCTGAAGAAGAGGCTCTCCGCCGGTTAAAAGAACCTTTTTCACGCCGAACTCGTCTACTTTTTTCAACACGTCGGCAACGGACATCATTTCACCTTCATCAAAAGCATAACTTGTGTCGCACCAAGAGCATCTGAGGTTACAGCCCGTGGTTCTTACGAGCACAAAAGGAAACCCGGCGTAAGAAGATTCTCCGAGTATCGATCTGAATATCTCACAGATCTTGAGCATATTTTGTAGTGTCTTTTATGCCTGCTTTAATAAAAGCGTCTCTTCTTATCTTGCAGCTGTCGCATTTACCACACGCCTTCCCTTCTTTCGTGGGATTGTAACAGGAATGAGTCAGAGAAAAATCGACGCCCAGTTCGCTTCCGAGTTTGATTATTTCGTGTTTTCTCATTTTAGAAAAAGGAGCTTTGATCGAAAGTTTTGCGTCTTTGAAAAAGTATCCTGTTCCGAGATTCACAGTTTTCTGAAAACACTCTGTGAATTCAGGTCTGCAGTCGGGGTAGCCCGAATAGTCAATCGCGTTCGCGCCGTAATAAACCGCCTCAGCTCCGGAGACTTCAGCCCAAGCGGAGGAGATTGAAAGAAATATCAGGTTCCTCGCCGGGACATAAGTATTAGGAAGTTTTGACCCAATTTCCTTGTTGTCTGGCACTTCAAGAGAAAGGTCCGTAAGGCTTGAACCCTTTAATGAAGAGAGGTCGATACTGAAAATTTTCACGGGTTCGCAGCCCTGAGACCGAGCTACTTTTTTTGCCGATTCAATTTCAATTCGATGCCTTTGCCCGTAATCAAAAACCATGGGCAAAGCGAGCATTTTTTCCTTCTTGATCACAAAAGCAAGGAGGACTGAGGAATCCAGCCCTCCGGAAAGTAGAACAACTGCTTTTTTTGGTATCAAATTCTCATGAACCTCGACTTTGTCAGGACTTCACAAGACGTGTCCGTAACCAAAACGTCGTCTTCCAGCCTGCAGCCTCCATAACGGGTGTGGTAGACTCCTGGTTCAATCGTGAAAACCATTCCTTCTTCAATTTTTAGCGGTTTAAACCTTTTGAGCATTTTTTCGTCTTTCGGCTTTGTGACTATTCTGCCGGGGTCATGGACATCAAGACCTATCCCGTGCCCCAAAGAATGCGGCATGTTCATGCCGGCTTTTTTTATTACCAGGTCTGCAGCTTCGGCAATTTGATGAGCGAAGACGCCAGGTTTCACGACTTTGATCGCTTCTCTTTGCGCGTTCTCGACGGTGTGGATCATTTTTTCCTGGATTTTCGACAGTTTTCCCAAAGAAAAACTGACTGTGACGTCGCTTTTGTACCCTTTGTAAGTGACTCCGAAATCCACGAGAGACAATCCCGGTTTCACCAATTTTCCTGAACCTGCCCTCGGGTTGGTGTGGATAGACCAGGACCTGTCGGGGTTGGCGACAATTGTCTCGAAGGACACCGAATCGCAGCCGTATTCCAGAGCTTTCATCTCGACGAACAGAGAGAGGCTGTTTTCCCTGAAGTTCTCGTTTTTTTTGTTTTTTTTCAAGTATTTCTCTATGTCCTGAATTATCGTATTTGTTATCTCGCAGGCTTTCTTGAGAAGTTTTATCTCTCCCTGAGACTTATGCATCCTCAATCGGTTTATAAAATAATCTGCTGATTTCTTGGGTGAGTCGAATACGACGATTTTAGCCCCTTTCAGTCTTTTCTTGTAGTATTTGTGTTCCAAATACCCTACCGTGTTTTGCAGTTCTATCGTGTATTTATCACCCAAAATATCTTTCAGCGTCGTCTCGAGCGCTGCGAAGTACGACCCTCCCTTTTTTCCGAAATCGACTATCTCCTCGACTCCGGCGACCTTTTCGGCCATTATCACATCCCACGGTATGAGTATTCTCCTCCCGGAGGCCAAAATTATCAACATAGCGTCCTCGGGATGACCTGAAAAATATCTCAGCGAAGAACTGCGTCCGTTTTCGAAATCCTGAATGAGAAAAGCGTCAACTCCCTTTTGTTTTAAATGCTCACAGAAGCTTTCGAGTTTTTCCCGGGTTATCGAAACAAATTTTCTGCCTTTTTTCATATTGTCAACCTCAATCCAACTTTGCCAAGTACGCCGACATGTGTTTTGTCCTCTTCATCAACAGTATAGGATGAACCCTGGGCTCCGAGTTCCAAAAAAACAGAACTCTTTCTCGTGAGGGTGTAATCAAACCCTACCAAACCTTGTCCCCCATAGGCGGAGGAGACGTCCTTTCTGTCATCTTGCATGCATACGCCAAGATGCCCGCCCAAACCAAGGTAAAACCTGTATGAAGTCCTGTCGTTGCCGTAAAATTTAACTAAAAAATCAAAGGAAGGGTAGAACCAAGAAAATTTCTCATCGTCTTTAGCGGTCAGGTATACCGCCGGTCTGAGGTAAAAATTTCCGAGTGGGAAAAGCATCTCCGCTCCAAAAGCCGGAGCGTTTTCTATCGCCCCTCCTGAAAAACCGAGAGATATTTTCTGGGGTTGCTCCCAGTAGTATTCAAGCTCAGGTACAGGTTCCGCCATTAAAAACAACGGGACGAAAATCGCGATAACTATAATTTTCACAGGTCCCTCCTTTTAACAAACATTTCCATATTTTTAATCTTACTCTTAAATTCTTTCTGCGTCGAAGACCATTTTGCCGTCCAAAAAAACTTTGTAAGCGAAAACCGGCATTGTCACCCCTTCAAAGGGAGTATTTCTCGGTTTTCCCACAAATTTTTCCGCTCTGACTCTTGTATTTTTCAACTTCCAAACCGTCACATCCGCGGTCATCCCCGGCAGAATTCGTCCGAGTTTCAGGTTAAATCTGTCGGCTGGATTCGACGTCACAAGGGCGACAGCCTTTTCAACTCCGGTCTTTTCGGCGATTTTCCCGAACACTACGCCTCCGAGAGTTTGAAAACCTATGACTCCTTTGGGTACATCAGAAAGCCGCGCTTTTTTTTCCTCAGCGGAATGACCGGCGTGGTCCGTAGCGATCATACCGATTGTCCCGTCGCAAATACCTTCTAAAATCGCGTTTCGGTCCCTTGGGTTTCTGAGAGGAGGGTTCATCACCGCGTTTCCCGCCATTTTTTTCAACCTCTGGGCTGTGAAAAATATATGATGAGGCGTCGCGTCGGCGCTGACGTCGAGATTCTTCTTTTTTGCACGCCTGATAAGTTCAACAGACATTCTCGAAGAGACGTGCGTAAAATGTATTCTGCCGCCATTCTTTTCTATGGATTCAATGTTCTTCAACACGCATCTGCTTTCACTTTCAGGGTCAACTCCTTCGACGCCGAAATACTCAGACCACTTTCCTCTTAAAACAACTCCTACGCCGATTGTTTTCTCGTCTTCAGGGTGTTGAATGATTATCCGGTTGACGGCTTCAGTTTTCTTTACGGCTTCAAGAAATATTCGCTCTCTGACGGGCATTCCGTCGTCGCTGAAAGCTATCGCCCCCTCTCTCGACATGCCTTCCAAATCGTTGATTCTCTTTCCCTTCAGACCCGCGCTCACTGCCCCTATAGGGAAAACCCTGCACAGGGATTTTCTCGAAATCAACGCCATGAGTCTTTTTACCTTTTCTGGAGAGTCGATGACCGGTTTTGTGTTAGCCATGGCGAAAACAGTCGTTATGCCTCCGGAAAGTGCAGCTGCAGTAGCGGAGGCTATATCGTCTTTGTATTCGAATCCCGGTTCTCTTAAATGAGCGTGGATATCAATAAAACCGGGTGTGACGACGCAGTTAGTTGAGTCGATGAGGATTGAACCGGAAATGCTCCCCGGAGGGAGCAGGTCCAATATTTTTCCGTTTTGTATTACTACATCGCCAACAAATCCGGGAGACGGAGGATCGGGAACAACCAGCCCTCCCGAAATTACTGTCAGATCAGCCATTAACCATGTCTCTCCAAGTTGTTATTTTCCAGTCGGTGCCGAACTTGGAAAGATAAAATATGACTTTCCCCCTGACCAACTCTCCATGGATGACCGGCGGGTCGAAAGTATAATCGCGCGTTATTACAGCGTTGAAAGAATCCGTGTAATATACCCCGGATCCGATGAAAACCGGAACGATGACTTCACCTGTTTCTTGCATGGACAAAAAAATCGCCTCTGTTGAATTTTTCTCTTCTTCGTATCCCCACTGATACTGGTAAATTCCAAGAGCGGCGAGATACTGTTCAAAGCCTTCGTCGTACGGGTCAAAGTAGAAAACAAAACTCGCGGAGTCAAGGCAGGACAAATAGAGGTCAAGGTCTAATATTCTGTATGAAATGGTCAGGTTCTGTAAAACCTTTTCGGGTGTATCCGGTTTTACCGGGTCGTCGCTCCCGCTCGGTGGAGCCATTAGCGGAGAAAAAGGGTTGACGCAACTGTGAAAGAAAATCGCGTTCAAAAAGAGCAAGAAAATTATTTTCCAATTCATTTAAACCACGATGAGCATTTTATATTCCATCGTGAAACCAAAGCAAGCTTTTTTTTTGAACTTTTCTGTTTATTAAGGTATAATAGTTCAGCAAATAAAAAATTTTATTTTAGAGCTTGACAAAAAAATTATTTTTCTCTATATTGGATTTTGTATTTTCGATCTTTGACAATAGAATAGTGTGTGCGTGGGATTCCTATACTTTTTTCTTTTGCAAGACAAATTCTTCGATTATGAAATTTTTTTCGGAGGGTTTGATCCTGGCTCAGGACTAACGCTGGCGGCGTGTCTTAGCCATGCAAGTCGAACGGAAACCTTTCTTGACGCAAGGATGGATAGGTTTTAGTGGCGTAAGGGTGAGTAACACGTGAGTAAACTACCCTCAGGAAGAGGATAAGCCGGGGAAACCCGGTCTAATACTCTATAACAACTTCCGAAGGCATCTTCAGAAGTTTAAAGATGGCCTCTGCTTGCAAGCTATCACCTGAGGATGTGCTCGCGCCCCATTAGCTTGTTGGCGAGGTAAAGGCTCACCAAGGCGATGATGGGTAGCCGGCCTGAGAGGGTGAACGGCCACACTGGCACTGAGACACGGGCCAGACTCCTACGGGAGGCAGCAGGCTAGAAA